>JAUYPY010000008.1 GCA_030697445.1 bacterium
CGCGCCGGGTCTGCCCTTATTTCTTCCGTACAAGAAACTGGTGCGCGCGTAGCTGTTCTTGCAGAACATATTCCGGTGTCGCTCTCATACGGAATCGCAACATTTGTATCGCTTCGCCAAAGCGAAGTGCGCATTTTAGCCATTACCGCTATTTTGGCCCCTGAAGGTGGCTGGAGTATTTCTGCAAGCGGTATTTCAGATACGCGCGACGCGCTTGCTGCCTTTGAGCGCACACTCAAAGGCGACCGAAGGTTTGCGGATGTTGATTTGCCGCTTGCTAGTTTCGCAAAAGATAAGACGCTGCCATTCACCGTCACGGTGGCGTACCGCGATACACAACCATGATGCCATTTCGTTCAACAAAGTTTATATTCGCGCTCTCTCTCACGCTCGCCGGTACGGCTATAGCGGCGTATATAGTGCTTTGGTTTTTGTTTGTCGGCGAGCAGAGGCGCGCGGCTGTGATTGTCGAAAGTTTAAATGAAGCGGAACGCGCTCGCGCTTCCGACGCTTCGCTTCAAGTGCTTCTTTCCGAAACCGCGCTTTTGCGCGCTCGAGCAGATGCACTTTTTATTGGCAAGGAAGGCACGGTGGTATTTCTGAAGGAACTTGAACAGACGGGTGTTTCTGCTGGGGTGAAAACGACCGTCGTGAAGGTAGAAAAAAAAGAGGTTGAAGGCAGAGAAGGTTCGCTTGCCAGTGCAGGACTTGAAACACTTATTGTGGCGATTGAAGCGGGCGGTAGTTTTGCAGGCGTGCATCGTTTTCTGGCGCTTGCGGAGCGCCTCCCGCGGCCGATTACGCTATCGCGTGTTTCATTTTCGCGAAGTGAAAAAGGCGTATGGATCGGTGTTTTTGAATTGGAAGCATTAAAAATTAAATGAACACACTTATGCCGTTGTTTTATAAAAAATGCCGCGATTGGATGTTGCTCCTACTCGGAGCGGTCGTTTTCGCATTCGTGCTCGCGATTTTGAACTGGTTTTTGTTCATTAGGAATGAATCGCAGAAGAAAGCGGGGAACTCGGCACACGCCGTCTCGTTTTCGCGTGAGAAGCTGGATGAAGTGCTTGCATCATTTGAAACGAGAAAATCAAAGTACGACAGCGCGCTCCGAACGCTCCCCGCAATTGCCGACCCGGGGAAATAGGGGTAGTGTTTATACACCCCCGTAGCTTAACCCCGACGCCTCGACTTTTTGTCGAGGGTCTGGGCTCCGACCTCCGTTACACGGAGCGTCGGAGTGGATAATCTAGACACTTATGAATGGATTTGTCTACATCTTAAAGGACGACAAAAACAGGTTTTATATTGGAAGCACTTCTGATATAAAGCGTCGGATGAGGGCACATAAAAACGGGTACACACAAACGACACGAAATATGACTAATCCTATTCTCGTTTTAGTTCAAGAATATGCGACATTGAATAATGCAAGAAACATTGAAAGAAAAATAAAGAAATTAAAACGAAAAGATTATATTGAGAATATGGTCAGAGTCGGATATATTAAGATGACGCCTCTGTAGTTCAATGGACAGAACACTGGACTTCTAAGCCAGTTATGTAGGTTCGATTCCTACCAGAGGCAAAACTACGGCTGTGTATATCTCGCTCTTGCGGAAAAATGGGCGTGGTATAATTAACGCAAAGGTCATTATATTTATTATGTAGTTTTTTAGTATTTAATTTTATGAAAGGACTTCATGTTATTTCGTGGATATTGCTCGTCGTCGGCGGTTTGAACTGGGGGCTCTTAGCGCTCACGGGTTGGGAAGTTGGCTCGCTTTTCGGCGGCATGGATGCGGGTATTTCCAAACTCATCTATGTGCTCGTCGGTCTCTCGGCGGTCTATGAGCTCTTTACGCACAAGAAGGGTTGCAAAGCGTGTGGCTCAGGTTCGTCAATGTAAGTTCTGTCCGGCATTTTATGCCGCAGAAAAAACCCGTCCCGACTAAAGTCGTGGACGGGTTTTGGTTTGATGTGTCCGTTGTACCAAGAGGGAGGAATCCTCCGCTTGCTCCATTTTTTCTTTTGGCGAAATTCGAGCGGGCTTATTCTGATTTACTCTCGTCTTTTTTTCTATCAACCTGTTCTTTAAGTTTTTTGATTTCCTCGGAGTTTTGTGTCAGTTTTCTTATGTCTTCTCTGACTAACTTCTCGCTCGCACTAATAGGCGTCTCATCAGTTTTTGAGAAAACATCTTTTTTATCATCGTTTTTCGCCGTATTCAATTGTGATAAATATGTTTGGGTCATAATTATGGGTTTAAAAACTTTATTATTTTGCCCCGCCTAGAACCTATATTCTGTTCAAACTCTTTCCACAGTTCATCCCAGTACTCAACCTTTTCAGCGTCATCAATCATAAAAAACCATTCTCGCAATTCATTACGCCGAATTGCAAAACCATGATCGGGATAAAGCCATACTAAACGGCGTATAATCATATCAGCAATTCGCTCCCGCAATTTTTCCTTGCTTATATATTTTAGCATGAATCCGATCAGAAATTCTTTTCCGTAGTTTTCAGCAATTACTAAAAGACGCTTCGCTTGATTATAGATTTTTACATCCTCCTTGCAGAGCATCGGAGAAACTAATTTTGAAATTGAATCGCTGGCAAGCGCCAAACTTTTTTGGATTGGTATACCGAGCTCATCATTCATTTCTTTTGCAAGTTCTTTTTCCCGTTCTTCTGCGGTATCTAACATTCCATCAATTGACTTCACGATATCCAATGCCGAGATTCGAGCAGTTTCATTATCGGGATGAATCATTGGCTTATCGAGGGGACCAAGTTCAGAAATGGGTCCCATGATAAGTTTATCAGCCCCACAACACATCATTGTTCCAGAGCTTTTTGCTTCTTGCGGAATAGCAATTGTAATATCTTTGTATTTAGTGCGTAGAGTGTCCATTATTTTTACCGCCGAATAAACATTGCCACCGCTTGTATCAAGTAAAATGAGCAACGATTCTTTTGTTTCCTTTCTGTCACGAAGTAATTTATAAACCGTTATTTCATCTTTTGCAGAAATACTTGCCGAAAAATATCCTTCCTCGTCTTTCGGATACAACATTAAAAGAACATCGCTTTTTTTGAGCAATTTTTTGAGAGGTGTAGTTTCCTCTTTCTTCTCGCCATTTACTTTTGGCGCTATTTTCTTTTCTTCTTTTTTCTCTGTTTCTTCAGCCATAGTATTTTATGATGCTATTTCAAAACTTCTCTTCCCAATTTCGAAACTTTTCGTGATAATTATATTATCCGTTTTGAAATTATCCAAAATTGCTTTTGCCACAACATTAGACAAAAATGTCGGTACGGCATTTCCGATTTGTAAATTTCTATCACCTCTTGAGCCATAAAATTGATAATCATCGGGAAAACATTGAATCCTTGCTCCCTCTCTCGTTGTAAGAGGTCTAGGGGCTTTTGGATGGATACAACGAGATGATGAAGGGGTACTCAAGTTTCGTGTAATCGTTGTTGCTGGTCTTTTCCACCAAAGACGACAATAGGTATTTTTGAAACCTGATGTCGGACGCAAATTTTCCGGCAAATCCTCTGGTGTTCCACCGTCTGGTAGTAATTCCATTATTCTTACTAATTTTTCGTTATTATCTGGCGAATTATGATCCATTAATTTCGTTGATGCGTTTTTACGCATAAATTTTTGAAAATCATTTTGTGGTTCAGATGCATACTCAAAACTTTCTTCACTTGATTTAATGAATGGCAAATCACTTATTGCTTCCTCAAGTGTTAGATATGGTTTTAGTCCTGTACTGAATAAATCCGGTGTTTCTTCCGGGTTGTAATGCGTGAGTTCGGGATATTGAAAATCAGCTTTGAGTTTAGAGCCAATAATTACAACTCTTTCTCTAATTTGTGGCGCACCATAATCAGCCGCATTCAAAAGTTTATACTGCACTTTATATCCAAGCGATTCAAAAAGTGAAATAATTGTTTTCAATAATTCGCCACCCCGCATTGATAAAAGCCCTTTTACATTCTCAAAAAGAAAAAGTTTTGGGTTAAATTCTTTTAGTACCCGATAATATTCTTGAAAAAGTTTTCCCCTTGGATCATCAATCAATCTTTTTCCGACAGTTGAATATGCCTGACAAGGCGGTCCGCCAACAATAATATCAATTTCGCATGCTTTTATATTTAAGTCTGTTTCGATTTTTTGTGCATTAAAATCTTTTATATCCTCGGCGTAAACTTTCGCTTTTGGATGATTTAAGGAATATGCCTTTGCCATATTGGGCAAAATTTCATTTGCCGCCAATATTTCAAAATTATCGTCATGGGCAAAACCATAACTTAAACCACCAACGCCTGAGAATAAATCAATGACTTTTAATTTCTTTTTATTAATCATAGAAAAGATTTCTAATCGAATTTTATATCCTTATATTTTATTGGTTTTTCTGTAATTTTCCAGACAAAATAATTTTGATCAATGTTGAAAACAGTTTGACCTTCCATTTGTTGCCTTGTAATCCAATTAACACTACCATCTTCAATCTCATCTAACTTTATAAAAGCGACTTGACCATTGTATAAATCAAAATGGATAGCAAGTGTTCGTTTTCCAGTTTCGTTAAAAATCTTTTTTGCCTCAATGACTTTGTGTTGTTTTATATCATTTGTGCCAGTAAAACCAGATTGCATTTCTATTATCACTTTTTCTTTCTTGTCCAGTGTTATTTCTAGATCAGCCTTTGCTGTTCTCTTAAAGGTTTTGATATTTCGCAAATCGTCATCACCAATTAAACTAATTGCCGATACATCAACTCCAAATATTATACTGATCGCTTTTGAGAAATAATTAGAGATGATGTATCCCTGTATCCAAGAAAAATAAACTTGTTCTGGTCTTCGTCTTTGGTTATTAAGTTTCGGTAAAATATTACCCTTTTTCATTATGTCAAAAACACGGTCAATATTTTGTTTTCTAAAGGAGTTCAGATTATTGATCTTAATTTCATCCACAACAACCTCGTTTAACCTCCCCACAATTTCATAAAGTCTTTTATTTAAAAGGTCAATATAATTAAAATCGACTGTTGGTGTAATGTCTTTTGCGCCAAAAAAGTTTTTGACATCCGCTTGGTTAGAAAAACCTAATTTTTGTCTATATTGACGAAAGTATTCGACTGTAATTTCAATTTGTTTTAGCATGTATAAAGATTATCATAAATTTAATCTTTTCTCAATTTTTGCCCGCCCGATGCAATACCAATTTGCTCTTATCTACATAATCTTACCGGCGCAACGCAAACAACTTACTTGAATCGCGCTGGTCTTGATATATTTCCCCCCGCAGGCGCAGAGTAAAATCACCGTGCGTTCGGGTTTTTCTATCCAATGGCCGTCTTTTTGAAATGTTTTTCGGCCGGTGGGTTTTATATGTTTAATGCTTTGGCTTGTCATACTCATTCTACAAAGGTGAGCGCCTTGCCGGTCTTACCCGCTCTGCCCGTTCGGCCTATGCGGTGAACATAATCGTTATAGGTTGCCGGAATATCGAAGTTGATAACATGAGAAACATTTACGATGTCAAGGCCGCGCGCGGCAACATCGGTCGCGACGAGGATTTGCAATTTGCCTTCCTTGAAAGCCGCCAAAGCGCGCTGCCTGCCGGACTGATTTTTGTTGCCGTGAATCGAGGCCGCCTTGAAACCGCGCTCTTCCAAAACACGGGACAATCTTTCCACGCCGTGCTTGGTGCGTCCGAAAACAAGCACTTTGGAAAATTCCGGCTTGATGAGCAAGTCGTGCAACACATCTATCTTAGTCGTGTTCTGCGCGATGCGGATGATGTCCTGGTCTACATTTTTTGATGTGTCTTGGGTCTTGACCGAAACGCTCACGGGTTCGTGCAAAAACTCTTTAATAAGCCCTTCGACTTCACGCGACATAGTCGCGGCGAAAAAAAGTGTATGGCGGGGACGCGGCATTCGCGACATCATAAATCGCATGTCGTTGACGAATCCCATGTCTAACATTCTGTCCGCCTCGTCAAGCACCACCGTTTTGGATTGCAAAAGATTGACATGATTCCTTTCAATCAAATCCTTGAGACGCCCGGGAGTGCCGATTATAAAACTGTTTTTATAGCGCAACTCCGAAATCTGCCGGCCGATTGACATCCCGCCGACGCAACAAACGGAAAAAAGTTTCATGTGCTTGGTAAAACCCTTTAACTCCTCGTCAATTTGCATGGCTAGTTCCCGCGTCGGCACGACAATAAGCACCTGCTCGGCTGGAGACAGAAGCACTTTATTGATGAGTGGAATAAGAAAAGCCGCGGTCTTGCCCGTGCCGGTATTCGCGATGCCCACGACATCACTACCCTTGAGAATATAGGGAATAATACGGTCTTGAATCGGAGTCGGTACGCTGTACCCTTTCGCCAAAATGTTCGCCTTGAGTTTCCCGTCAATGGGAAAATCACCGAATTTGTGTTCGGGTACAAATTGGGTTACCGCTTCGGTGGTCACCACGGCTTTACTGATAAATTTTGAAATGTCGATACGCTGACCGGCGGGACCGCCAAATCTTTTCGCGTGGCGAGTGGACGAGCTTTTACCAAACCGAGACCCTCCGCCAACGCTCCCACGGGGACCTCTCTTGAAATTTCCTGAATGCATAAGCCACCATAGTATATTAAAAGTGTTATTTAGTCAATAAAGGCGAGTTTTGGTTGATGCGCCCTGCAGGACTTGAACCTGCAACCCCCTCAGTGTAAATGAGGTGCTCTGCCGATTGAGCTAAGGGCGCGTTTGCTTCGACCTACGAAATATATCCTATTTCATAGCGGTTGTACAAAGACGAGTTACCCTATAAGATACACTCTTATGTCCTCCCCCCAATGCATCGGTATTATTATGGACGGCAATCGCCGCTTCGCGCGCGAGCAAGGGCTCTCACTCCTTGAAGGGCACAACGCCGGTTCGGAAAAGTTGAAGGAGGTAATGCGATGGGCGCGCGAGGCAGGCGTCACGCATGTCATCGTGTATGCCTTTTCCACAGAAAACTGGAACCGCTCAAAAAGCGAAGTACTTTACCTGTTGCGGCTTTTCAAACGGGTTCTTACAAAAGAATTAGCGGCGATAAAGCGCGACGGCGTACGCGTACGCTGTGTCGGGCTTCTCTCGCGCTTTTCGCGCGAACTGCAGAAGATTATGCGGAATGCGGAAGAAGAAACTGCGCATCTTCCGGGGCCGACACTCGCACTCGCGCTTTCGTACGGTGGCAGAGCCGAAATTCTTGACGCCGCAAACCGCGCGCTCAAAAATGGAGAGAAAAACTTAAACGAAAAAACATTCCGCAAATATTTGTGGACGCAAGACATTCCGGACCCAGATTTAATCATACGCACTTCCGGCGAAAAACGGCTTTCCGGATTTTTGCCGTGGCAGGGCGTCTACAGCGAGTTGTTTTTTACGAAAACCTATTGGCCCGCGTTCTCTCGCAACGAGTTTTTTGGAATTCTAAAAGAATTTGGAGACCGCGAGCGAAGAATGGGAAAGTAGTATGCAAGGTATTGCTATTTTATACGAAGACGCCGATGTGCTGGTTATCAACAAACCGGCGGGTTTGATTGTGCACGGAGACGGCAGGACCAACGAGCCGACTGTGGTGGATTGGATTTTGCACACACATCCTGAAATTAAAGGGGTCGGCGAAAATCAGGAAACCGATCGAAGTGGCCTAGTGCATCGATTAGATCGCGAGACGAGCGGCGTAATGGTTGTTGCAAAAAATCAAACAGCGTACGAATACCTGAAAAAGCAATTTCAATCGCGGAATGTGGAAAAGATTTACCATGTGTTCGTATACGGAAGCGTAAAGCACGATGAGGGGGTCATTGACCGCTCCATCGCGCGAAGCAAGCGTGGAGGTGTGCTCTGGTCAGCCACGCGCGGGAAAAAGGGGAAAGAGCGCGAGGCAGTGACGGAATATAAAGTATTAAAGCGTTTGCCCTCACAAGAAGTTGGCGGCGATGGCTATTCGCTTTTGGAGCTTCGACCGCTCACAGGGCGCACACACCAGCTTCGCGTACATTTGAAGGCAATCAATTATCCGGTCGTCTGCGATAAACTGTACGCTCCAAAAAGAGGATGCGCGCTCGGGTTTGCGCGCCTCGCGCTCCATGCGCGCTCGCTTACGCTCGCGCTTCTATCCGGCAAGCCGTTGAAAATACAAGCGCCGTACCCAGAGGACTTTGAACGCGCCCTTAGAATCTTGAGTTAGTGGATACTATATGCTAGATTGCCTGAACTATGCCGATTATCATTTCATCAATAAATATAGACGAACGCAGAGCGCTTGACTTACGCGCCGGCGACACCGTGCGTGTGACACAGAAAATCACCGAGCGCGTAATGGAAAAGGACAAGGTGAAGGAGAAAAAGCGCCTGCAGGCGTTTGAAGGTCTCGTGCTCGCGCGCAAACACGGGCGCGAGGCAGGCGGCACCTTTACCGTGCGGCGCGTGATTGGGGGAATAGGGGTGGAGCGCATCTTCCCGCTCTATGCGCCGACGATTGATAAAATTGAAGTATTAAAGCGCGCACAAGTGCGCCGCGCGAAGCTCTACCACATTCGCCGCAAGGCGGCGAAAGAAATCCGCAAGGCGATGCGCCACGAGCGGGTGGAACAAAAACAAATCAAGACGGAAGCTGTAACGGTTGTGGAAACTGCTACTCCTGAAGAAAAAAAGTCATAAAAGCAAACTCCGCGAAAGCGGTGTTTGAGTTATCCACAACTGGTATACGCTATGTGCTTGAGTATGTTAAGATTAATAAATGGGGAGACCAGGACCAAAACCAAGGCACAAGGTCATTGTCAAATGGTCGCCGGATTTTGCGTACGCAATAGGGTTGTTGGCAACAGACGGAAACCTTTCTCCTGATGGAAGGCATTTGAATTTGACCTCAAAAGATTTAGAGCAGGTACAGAACTTTCAGAAAGCGTTAAGCATCGCCTATAATATTGGAAGAAAGGGAAATGGAATGAATAAGGAAAAGAAATATTACGTCGTTCAGTTTGGCGATGTATTTTTTTATGCATTTTTAGAAAAAATCGGTTTGCACAAAAGAAAATCAAAAACACTGGGTCCGCTGAGTATTCCAGATAAATATTTTTTCAGTTTTTTGCGCGGCGTTTTTGACGGCGATGGGTCCACCTATTCTTATTGGGACAAAAGATGGAAATCAAGTTTTATGTTTTATCTTGGGTTTGCTTCGGCAAGTAGGGCATTTATAGATTGGTTGCAAATAAAGATTAAAGAAGCGGTGGGAAGTGTAGGACATGTTACCAAAGACAGAAGAGGTTCTACCCTCCAGTTAAAATATGCCAAAGCGGAAAGTTTTAAAGTTCTCAAGAGAATGTATTCGAAACCAAATGTGATGTGCCTTTCAAGGAAGCGGTTGAAAATTGAGAAAATGTTGGCTATAGTGGGGAAGTCACTGTAAGATTGGTATTGTACTTGACAAAGTAACGCGCGGGTGGTGGAATAGTATACACGTACGCTTGAGGTGCGTATGCCGAAAGGCGTGGAGGTGCAAGTCCTCTCCCGCGCATTGATGATGTGTATGAGAAAAATTGTAACCTACTCAAAGGTGATTTTATTAAACGGAGCAATTGTTGTCATTGCGTTTGGTGCGGCGTTATTTTTAGAATGGTTTGACGCTGCCTTAAGTTTTTCATCTTATTATTCACCAACCTCTCTATCTCTCGGAGTAGCAACTCTCATTATTGGGTGCGTCTTTAGGTTCTGGGCATCGCTAACTTTCTATGAGAATAATGTGGAAGTATTGTCGCTTAAGTCGCAAGAAGTTTTTCTTCAGAAAGGTCCGTACAGATTTACTAGAAACCCATTATATATCGGTATTACCGCGATCTTTTTTGGGGCTGTATTAATGGTTGGAACAGTAACTGGTATTATTTTTTCATTAGTTCTATTCTTTTTTTGGCAACTCTATCTAATTTTTTACGAAGAAAAAGATTTAGAAAAAAAGTTCGGTGATGGGTATCGAAAATACAGAAATTCTGTACCCAGATGGTTTTGAAGCACCTGTGCTATACTACCCCTGCGTCGAGAACTATTAAAAACCTTTAATTTTTCATTTTTATGGCAACAAAAGCAAAAAAGGAAAAAGAGATAGGGAAGGTTGTATGATTATCCATAATCTATTAGTATACTAAAGTATGAAAGATAATTACCTTCAAATTCAACTTGAATATTTCAAAACACACCAAGATGAACTCGTAGAAAAATACGAGGGAAAGTTTCTTGTTATTAAAGATCAAAAAGTTCAGAATGTTTATGATACAGAAACGGAGGCATATACAGACGCTAAAAAGAGATTTGAGCTCGGCACTTTTTTGATACAGCAATGTCTTCCAGGTCAAGCGAGTTATACACAAACCTTTCATTCTCGAGTGGCGTTTTCATAACTTATGAAACATCATGCATTTACCACTAGATACACTGGACGGACCCGTGTAATTTTTACAGCAGTAAATGTATGTTTGCCCGTTACTCCAGAAGAAGCACAAACACAAAAGATTGAATTCAAAAATTATGTTGCAATATGGGATACTGGCGCAACGCATTCCGCTATAACAAAAAAAGTTGCAGACGATCTGGGTTTGAAAGCAACAGGCATTGCAGAAGTGAGATATGGCGACGGGAAATCTTCTACTAATACTTATCTTGTGAACATTTCACTACCAAACAAAGTGATGGTTCCTCATGTCCGAGTAACAGAAGTAAAACTTATTCCCGACGATAATGAATCAGACGACAAACAACCACAACTCTTAATCGGAATGGACATAATTGGGTTAGGTGATTTTGCCGTTACTAATGCTAGCGGAAAAACAGTTTTCTCGTTCCGTATTCCATCAGTTGAAGAAATAGATTTTATACCTAGTGCTCAAGAAAATAATATAATGGAAGGGGGTAATAGACACGCACGGCGTGCCATTCAATCGAGAAAGAAGTAATGCTATACTTCCCTTGCGTCGAGAACTATTAAAAACCTTTAATTTTTCATTTTTATGACAACAAAAAAGGAAAAAGAAATAGGGAAGGTTATTCATTGGTACGGCAAGATCAATGTCGCCGTGGTGAAGCTTGGGGGCGCACTCGCGGTTGGTGATGCGATAAAGGTGCGGCATGGAGAGAACGAGTTTGAGGACACGGTGTCGTCTATGCAGCTTGACCACGAGGCGGTGAAGACAGGAAAGAAAGGGCATGAAATCGCAATCCAACTTTCACAGGAAGCAAAAGACGGCTCTCTCGTGTACAAGGCGTAAATGTGGTACACACGCAAAGGAGACAGCGGCTTTACAAAAACACTTCGGCAGAAGCCAGGCGTTCGCATTTCAAAGAGCTCATGCACAACCGAAGCGCTCGGGGCTTTGGATGAGCTTAATTCGTTTTTGGGCTTGGTGAAAGTGCGCGCTCTTCAGCTTCCGCTTGAAGTGGGAGGAAAGCCGCTCTCAGAACTTTTTCACGACATACAGGAAAATCTTTTTACCGCGCAAGCAGAGCTTGCGGGCGCGGACAAGCGCATCGGCGCGGAAAAGGTGAAGGCGCTTGAGGTGGTTATAGACGCGGCGGAGAAAAAACTTCCGCCGGTGAAATCGTTTTTTATTGGGGGAGGCGCGCCGAAGGGTAGGTGGAGCACTGGACGCGAGCTCTCGGCTTTTTTGGATATAGCGCGCACGATTGCCCGGCGCGCTGAGCGCGCTGTCGTTGCCGCAGTAGAAAAGAAGGAAGTATCGCTTTCTGAAGGTACGCTCGCGTATCTAAACCGCCTCTCATCGCTTTTATACGCGCTCGTCCGTTTTCTCAATCACAACGCCGGCGTCCCCGAAGCGGCACCGAGTTATAAATAATCTATTTTTGTGGTATTTTATCGTTATGGTGCCTATAGTGTAGCGGCTCTGCACGAGGGTTTGTGGAACCCTAAGTTCCGGATCGACACCGGATAGGCACCCCAAAAATCGTGTTTGTTGTTTGGTCTTGAAGTGGTACAATTGACTCGGAATTGAACTCGGAGGCGTTGAATGAAAAAAAGAAAAATATGTCGAAAGCAAATGCGTGGGCGGACGATTGTGATTACTGAGGCGCAAGTTCATTTGGCGTTCCACGAGATTGCGCTCGCGGAGTGCAAAAAGTGGATGCGTCGTGGAAACGGAAATACATCGATTCGGACACACGACTAAAGGGGCGGGAGTTTTCCGCCTCTTTACTTTGTGTGAAAACAATGCAAAATAATGTAGTGAAAAAGTTACCACTTATACTAGACGGACGCTTTGTACGCGATGCAATACGGAAACGGCTGAAAAAAGAATTTATTTCCATACGGGAGGCGCCTACGCTTGCTATCGTGCAGGTTGGTGATAACGCGGCATCTTCGGCGTATATCAAACAAAAAATGCTTTTTGGAGAAAGTGTCGGCGTGCGCGTGATTCACAAGAAGTTGCCCGCCGACGCGAGTGAGAAAGATGCAGCGGACTGCATGCATGCACTCGCTACGAATCCATCTGTGTCCGGCATTATTGTCCAACTGCCTTTGCCGGCGCATCTGAATCGTGAACGAATACTTGATTTGGTGCCGCCTGAAAAAGATGTGGACGGGCTTTCCGCCGCGAGCCGTACTCGGCTCGCGGCTGGAGACGCGCGTGGCTTTGTACCTGCTACCGCCCGTGGGGTGGTTGAACTGTTGTCGCACTATGGCATTTCGGTTTCGGGAAAAAAAGTTGCGGTGTTCGGGCGGTCTATAATTGCCGGTGGTCCGATTGCGCAACTTCTTTCCGAAAAAGGCGCCCAAGTGTCCGTATGTAATAGCCAAACATCTGTTACGGCAGCACAGAAAGTATCGCGTGCGAGTGATATTGTGGTGGTCGCAATCGGTAAACCGAAGTTTGTCGGGCAAGAATATTTTAGAGACGACAAAACGCAAATTGTAGTAGATGTTGGTATAAACCGGATGGCGACAGGTGCGGCGTTGCAAGAGGAGGTTCCTCGCGCCAATCTCGTTGGGGATGTTGATTTTGAGGAAGTAAAAAATATGGTCGCCGCAATCTCGCCAGTCCCCGGCGGCGTCGGGCCTATGACCGTCGCGTGTTTGTTTGAGAATTTGCGCGATGCGGTGTATAATAACAATTATGTTTGATAACATTAAAATACAAAAAGCGGTTTTTGCAGTACTTGTGCTTCTCTCAGTATTTCTGCTCGGCAAGGTGTTTGCAGAGTTTGGCGGACTTCGCTATATCGGTACGAACCCGCAAGCGCAAAGCATTATTTCCGTTTCCGGAAAAGGGGAAGTCGTTGGTGTGCCGGATATCGCAACCTTTAATTTTTCTGTTGAAAAAGAGTCGCTTTTTGTCGCGGATGCGCAAAGCGAAGTGGCGAAGCGCACAAACGATATCATTGCGTTCTTGAAGAAGAGCGGCATAGCGGAAAAAGACATCAAGACCTCTGGTTACAACATTTACCCGCGCTATGAGTACTTCAAGTCCACGCGTGGCGAAGAATACCCGGTGTCTTCGGAGGGCAAGCGCGAACTGGTTGCATATGTCGTCACGCAGAGTATTACGGTGAAAGTGCGCGCGCTTGCGGATGCCGGCAAACTCTTGTCCGGTATAGGCGAGCTGGGTGCGACCAATGTGTCCGGCCTTTCGTTTGATTTTGATAAGCGCGACGAGCTGGTGCGCGAAGCGCGCAACAAGGCGATTAGCGACGCGCGCGCGGAAGCGGAGAAATTGGCGAAAGCGCTTGGCGTGCGGCTCGTGCGTATTGTTTCCTACAATGAAGGCGGCGGGTATCCGGTCTATTACGCAAAAGCAGCAGAAATGTCGGCATCCGGCGGCAGCATTCAAGGCGTAGCGCAGATTCCGGTTGGGGAAGACAAGCTCATCTCGCAAGTAAGTATTACCTACGAAATTAAATAGGG
>JAUYPY010000020.1 GCA_030697445.1 bacterium
CGCGCATTTTCGGGGAAGCACGCGCCGTATTTTCGCATTACGAAGCGCGTGCCGGGCGCGCGCTCGGTGGAGTTGTATTTTCAGGCGGCGGCGCTCTTTCCTTTGGACTACTTGCCGAGGCGGAAAAAGCGTTTTCACTACCAGTAACGCTTATTGACCCAATGGTACAACTTGCCGCGCCCGCCTTCCTTTCGCCTCTGCTTGCTCGCGCCGGTCCGGAATTTGCCGTTGCCATCGGTGTCGCTCTCCGCCGGCTAGAGGAGGTGCGCTAGTGTGGATTAATGTCGGACTATTATGTTGTATAATAGAAGCGTGGACTTTCAAATGCCCCCAACTTTTATTCCGCGCCAGGTGGCGGCTGCACAAACCGTCGGCGCGCGCCACGCGCGTGTCAGCGTATTTTTCACCTTAAGCGCCGCCGCATTTGTACTGTCACTCCTTGCGGCGGGTGGCGTATTTTTCTATCAGAAAGTTCTGGCGAATCGCCTTGTGAAAATGAACAACGATTTAGTGGCGGCGCGCGCCGCCTTTGAACCGGCGTTCATTGAAGAGCTTCAACGGATGGACATTCGGCTTGAGACCGCCAAAACGCTCCTCGCACAACATCGCGCCGTCTCTCCGATTTTTTCGCTCTTGGAGCGGGAGACGCTCGCGACGGTGCGGTTCACCAAGTTTGGTTTTTCGGAAGCAACAGAGGGTGGCGTGCGCTTAGCACTTGCAGGCGAGGCGGCAAGTTTCAATGCTGTTGCGCTTCAGTCGGATGTGTTCGCCAAAAACGGAAGTTTCTTGAACCCCGTGTTTTCCGACTTTGATGTGGATAAGAGCGGCACCGTGCATTTTAGTTTTACCGCAACAGTGGCGCCCGAATTCGTACTATACCGTTCGCATCTGGCAAGTGTGAAGAAGCCCTCTCCACAGACGGCGGGTATTGGTGGGGCAGCTGCGCCAGCTTCAGCAAAGCCGACTCCCGCAATATCCACACCTGCAACAGAAAAACCGCCCGTCACTCCACCACCGGGCGGTGATGTGCAGTTTGGCGACGACATTTTATTTTAATAAACACTATGTACGGAAAATTTCTTATTCCTGTTTTGTTTCTCGGACTTGCCGCGTCCGTCACGGCATGGTTCACCGTACCACGATGGAGAGATGCGACCGGAGCCACGGAGTTTGCGGCCAAAAGCGTTGTAGAATTGAAGGCAGATGAAGCCGTCTATGGCGATGCGTTTAGCAAAATGCGCGAGATTGAGCTTGCGCGCACAGGACTCGCATCAAAATACAATGCAGTATCGGAAGAAAGTCGGACACGGCTTGGTAAAATTGCACCCGATATGGTGGATTCGGTACGGCTCGTGTTGGATATTGAAAATGTGGCGCGCAAACACGGGTTGAAGCTTCGTAGCGTTTCAAATAGCGCGGTATCTTCGTCAGTTGGAGGCAGGCAGACATCGGAAAGAGCGTATGAGCCGCTTTTGTTTTCGTTTAGCGCCATAGGGCAGTATGAAAAGTTTATGCCGTTTCTAGCCGACCTTGAGGCGAGCATACGGCTTGCGGATATCGCTGGAGTGGACTTTGAATCAAAAGACGCGTCGGACTATGTGTACGGCATTTCCTTGCGGACTTACAAATTAAAAAGCGATGCGTCGGAAGAATAACAATATGCCTGCAATTCTACAAAATAAAAAAGTTCTTGTTTTGATTGCGGTATTTGCGATCATTGTATTGTGGCTTCTGGTGTTTGGTGGAAGCGCGCAAACGCCAGCCGTCTCATCGTCGCCTGCGGCGCCGTTTCTATCGGTGTCGCCCGTTGCTTCAGCGGACGCGGTCGTGGGGCAGGATTTGCTCGCTGCGTTGGCACTTTTGAAAACCATTCAATTGGACACCTCCGTATTCGCGGACCCGATTTTTAAGAGTTTGTCGGATTGGGGGAAGGCGATTCCTCCTCAGCCGGTCGGCAGGCGCAACCCATTCGCGCCGCTTGGGGTTCCCCGTCCCGCAGTTGCCGTGCCGTCTGGAACATCTGGGACTAAAACTCCGGCAACAAAAGTCCCGAGTGGTTCGGTTGACACGGCAACATCAGGCACTGGGGATGCCGAAGTGTGGGATTTTTCGGATATAGAATTTTCATTTTAAAATACTATGGCTTTATTTGAACTGTTAGCGGAAAAATCGGTTATAGACAAAAAAGACATTCCGGCGCTTCGAGCGGAGGCGGGCGCGTCGGGTAATGTGGAAGAGACGCTTGTACGGCACGGAGCGGCGCTTCCCGATGTTATTGCCGCGCATGCCGAACTGTCCGGTATTCCGGCAAAAAACTTGGAAGGGCAGGATATTCCGCTTGATGTGTTGCGGTTTATTCCAGAGGAATCGGCGTTGTATTACAAGTTTGTGCCTGTCGGACTTCGTGATGGCGCTCTGGAAATAGGCATTACCGATCCTGACAATCTTGAGGCACGCGATGCTTTGAACTTCATCGCCGGAAAACTCGGTATGCCATACAAACTGTTTCTAATTTCCGGCGCTGATTTTGAGCGCGTGATGCAATCATACAGCTCTCTTTCCGGTGAAGTAACCAAAGCGCTTACCGAACTTGAAGGCGAAGTCGGTGTAGAAAGCGATGTTGAGCTCGGTCCAGCCCTCAAGGAATCCGAAACGAAAATAATTGAAGACGCACCGGTCACGAAAATTGTGGCGACGATTCTACATTATGCAACCGAGGGGTTTGCGTCCGACATACACATTGAGCCGATGGAAGACCGCGTGCGCGTGCGCTTTCGTGTCGACGGAATACTCGGAACGAGCTTGGTGCTTCCCGCAAAAGTACACGCGGCGACTGTAGCGCGCATTAAAATTCTTTCCAACATCCGCTTGGATGAAAAACGAAAGCCGCAAGACGGAAGGTTCAGTGCGCGCATTGCGGGGCGGCGCATTGACTTCCGTGTGTCTACTTTTCCGTCGTACTACGGCGAAAAAGTGGTAATGCGTATTTTGGATACTGAAAAAGGCGTGAAGCCGCTTGCCGAAATGGGCTTGTCGGAGCGTAATGTTGATATGATTCGGAGGACACTGAAACGCCCGTACGGGCTTGTGCTTCTTTCTGGGCCTACCGGTTCCGGAAAATCAACAACACTTTATGCGATGTTAAACGAGCTTGACCGCGAGACGCACAATGTCTTGTCGCTTGAAGATCCGGTTGAGTACACGATACCTGGGGTGAGCCAGTCGCAAGTGCGGCCGGAAATCGGCTACTCGTTTGCGACTGGTCTTCGTTCCACCTTGCGGCAAGACCCGGACATTATTATGGTTGGCGAAATTCGCGACAAAGAAACCGCTCAACTCGCCGTGCAAGCGGCGCTTACTGGGCACCTCGTATTTTCTACAATTCACACAAACAATGCCGCCGGTGTTGTGCCGCGTCTTATAGATATGGGCGTTGACCCATTTTTGATTGCGCCGACGATGGCGCTGATGATCGCTCAGCGGCTTGTAGGAAACATTAATCCGGGCACGGGCAAGCTAACACCGGTTGACGGGAGTGTGGCGGCAACTATTGACCGTTCGTTCACCGATTTGCCGGAAGAGGCGCGCAAAAACATTCCGCGCGCCAAAGAAGTGCTCTTTATTGAGCCGACCAAAGATTGCCCGAAAGGCATTCGCGGCAGAAGCGCCGTGTTTGAGATGATTGAGATGGATAGGGCGCTCGAGCGCGTCATTCTCGCGCGCCCGACGGAAGAAGAGATTACCAAAGTCGCGCGCGCGCAGGGAATGCTTACGATGAAAGAAGACGGGATTCTCAAAGCATTCCGCAAAGAGATTCCATGGGAGGAGGTGAATAAGTTGTAGTATTTATCCACACTCTGTATCTCGGAGAAAAATTTGTCCCGCCTTTTCAGGCGGGGTCGTAGGATAATCCCAAATAGGTTTTCAGTATAGCAAGAGGGGAAATAATGTCAACTGTTGATATCTACAAAGTTTTATACTATCTTTACTATATGACACAGCGCGTCTTAAACAGAACAGTTATTCTAATAGTCATACTTTTTGTATGAAAAAACTCTTTTGGTTTAGTGCAGTTGGTGTCGCTATCTTTTCAATAACAGTCGCTGCTCACGTCCAAAATATAAAGAGGAAAAGAAATTAAAAGTTAAGAAAAAAATAAAATGACTAAGGAAAATATATTGAAAATTGTTGGATTGACTGTCTTAGTGGTGTTTTTCTATTTTCTACACTATTTTTACCAAGAAGCAAAATTGCGTTCCGAGAAACGCCTTGAAGTATTCAAGTTTTGTGTTGATAGTGTTCCAAAAGACAAAAACATTGATGTTAGTTTCTTGAAACTTCAATTTCAAGCGTGTGATTTTTTAAGTGAGCAATTATAAGCTAGGGTAGTAATGTATATAGTTCCCATAAAAAATAATTGGGACTGTGGTATACTACCCATATGACCGTTATTACCATACCAAAACATCTGCTTCATAAAGACCTCGTCCTGATTCCGAAAGAGGAATACGAAGAATTGAAACGCGCGGAATCGCCGCGCGTGTTCAAGGAGGTCTCTATGACTAAAGTCCAAAAACGCGACCTTGAAACCGCACGGCAAGATTATGCTCGCGGCGATTTCGTAACCCTTGATGTACTCAAACACGACTTGGAGCGTAGAAGTTAGAAGTAAAGTGCGTAAGGCGTTGGGGAAGATTCCGGCACAAAATGCAGGAGCTGTTATTGCGGTGATTCAAGAGTTACAAACAGACCCGTTTTCCGGAGACATTGAAAAACTCAAAGGAAAAAACAATGCGTGGCGACGCCGCATAGGCCCATTCAGAATTTTTTACGAGATTTACCAACAGACACATTCCGTTTTTGTTTACCGCGTAGAACGGCGTGGGTCGCATACCTATAAACACTAACGATAGTGGTATATACTTACCTTATGGACTCCAAAACAAAACACACGATACTCGTGGTAGACGACGATAAGTTTCTTCTCACGATGTACCAGACGAAGTTTGGGAAAGCAGGGTGGGCGGTGGAGGCGTCGCTAAACGC
>JAUYPY010000007.1 GCA_030697445.1 bacterium
ACAAGCTCATTGGTGAACGCAGCGGAGAGTCCGCGAAACACGGAAAGCCGAAGCGCATCGTGCGCTTTCGCCGCCTCAGTGATTTTTTGTTTGATGTCGGTGTGTACTGACATATGATATATGATAGCACAGAAACACCCGATGTTTGCCGCCTATCAACATCGGGTGTTAAAGTGTAGCTATGTGGATTATTGTTGCAATTCTTGCTCTTGCTGTTTTTGCGCTTGTTGTCGTGTTGATTCGCCGCAGTGGAGATAAAAAAAGTGAAGATGAGAGTGGCGCCGTTGCCAAGCTTCTTCTTCAGCAGATGAATGAACTCACGCGCACCGTAGACGCGAAGATAGGGGAAAGCACGAAGCAAATGGGGGAGACGATGCGCAATCAATTTCGTGAGTCCGCGAAAATGATTAAAGAAGTAACGGAAGGGCTCGTAAAGCTTGACGAAACCAACCGACAAGTCGTTTCCTTTGCCGACCAGCTGCAAAATTTGCAAGATATCTTGAAAAACCCGAAACAGCGCGGCATACTTGGCGAATATTATCTAGAAACGCTTTTGAAAAATGTGCTCCCGCCAGGGAGTTTCCAAATGCAATATCCGTTTAAAGACGGCACTATTGTAGATGCGGTTGTGTTTGTGAAAGAAAAAATCATCTGTATTGACTCAAAGTTTTCGCTTGAGAACTACAATCGACTAGCAGAAGAGAAAGACCCCTCCGAGCGCGAACGGCTTGAGAAAGCGTTTAAGTCGGACTTGAAGAATCGCATAGACGAAACCGCGAAATATGTGAAGCCCGCGGAGGGTACGATGGATTTTGCGTTTATGTTTATTCCGCATGAAGCAATTTACTATGACTTGCTTGTTGCACAAGTGGGAACGGTGAAGATAAATACGCGTGATTTGATTGAGTACGCGTTTAAGGAAAAACATGTGATTATCGTCTCGCCAACATCATTCCTTGCATATTTACAGACAGTTTTGCAGGGATTGAAAGCACTTCAGATAGAGGAGTCCGCAAAAACGATTCGGATAAATGTAGAGAGCTTGCAAAAGCATTTGGGAAGTTATGCGGAGTATCATCAAAAGCTCGGCAACGCGCTTGGTACGGTAGTAAATCACTATACGGCTTCAGGGAAAGAATTTAAGAAAATAGACAAAGATATTTTGCGTATTACTGGCGCGTCTATGGAGTTTGAGCCGCTTGCGCTTGAAAAGCCGTCCACAGAAGAGTAGTTGCCCACAATCTTTCCGTGTGATAGGGTTGCTGGGAATGTTCCTTAAGGAGCGGTCGCTTGCTGTATTGCCTGTATCTGCCCTACAACATATATTCGTGCATTTATCGGCGTTTCCCCAAAGAAGTTCTTCCAAAACCCCCAAGAAATCTTCGAGACCAACGAAGAGTAGGAATATTAGCCCCGATTGTATCGCACAATCGGGGCTTGTTTTTTTATTTTTTTCCTATATAGTAGAGTGTATTATGTCTTTCGCAATTATAGAAACAGGCGGCAAGCAGTATCGCGTTTCTGAAGGAAGTGCGATAAAAATTGAGAAACTCTCTAACACAAAAGAGGGTGCTTCCGTTTCCTTTGATAAGATTGTGTTGACGGACGATGGTACTAAAACAGTAATCGGTGCCCCGTATATTTCAGGGGCAAGTGTGAAGGGGGAGGTGATTGAAGAAGGGCGCGGAAAGAAAATTGAAGTCGTCAAATACAAAGCAAAAAGCCGCTATTTCAAGCTCCGCGGCCATCGCCAGCCGTTTATGAAAGTTCGGATACTATCCATATAAAAAACACGAAGCGGAATGCAAAATTTTTTATCTCGTAGGACCCCCGTAGAGAGGGTAAAGAGGAAAAAATTTTGCATTCCGCAAAGTGTTATGTACGGTTTTTGAGCGCGCTTTTGAGCGTTTCTGCGTCGCAATACTCAAGTTCTGTTCCGGTGGAAAGGCCGCGCCCTAGAACCGATAGTTTGATGTTGTGTTTTTTTGCAATTGAAGCAAGAGCGTGCGCTATGGTTTCTGCGGTATGTTCGCCTTCCGGATTGGCGGAGAGAGCGAGCACTATTTCTTTAAGCCCATCTGCGGCGCTCTTTTCAACGCGCGCAAGGAGTTCTTTGAGCGCTACGCGCTTTTCCGGCTCTGCGTCTAAAATAGGAATAGTGCCGCCAAGTACGAAATAATAGCCGCGGAAAGAACCTGACTTTTCCACCGCTTCTAAGTCAATGTCGCGCGCGACGACGAGAAGTGTTCCTTTGTCGCGGCTCTCGTCGCGGCACACACGACACTTTTTGAACGCGCCCTCTTTGCCGAAAAAGCGGCGGCAGGATTCACAGCGCGTTACATTCTTCCTTAGGCGCAATGAAAGCGCGGAAAGTTGTTCCGCGTCGTCTCCGCGCAAAAGCAAATGGTGCACGAAGCGTTTTGCTTGCCGCGGGCCGACACCGGGGAAGGTCCGAAATAATTCTGAAAGTTCGTGTAGTGTATCCATACTAAAACTCATTTAAACTTCCTTTCTCAAGCGACAAAAAAGTCGCCTTATCCGCGTCAAAATACAACTCAATTTTTCCGGTCGGGCCGTTACGATGTTTTTCAATCAAAATTTCAGCAACATTTGGTTTATCTGAGTCCTCTTTATATTTGTCCTCACGATGAATAAACATAACGACATCCGCGTCCTGCTCAATAGAGCCCGAATCGCGCAAGTCGGAAAGCCGCGGCTTGCCGCCGCGCGTTTCCACATTGCGGTTAAGTTGCGAAAGGGTTAAGACCGGCACATCAAGCTCGCGCGCGAGCTGCTTGAGCGAGCGTGAGATTTCCGATACCTGTTGCACTATATTGTCTATGCGTGTGTTGGTAGGAGTCATCAACTGCAAATAGTCCACAATAATAAGCCCCAGTCCTTTTTCGTGCTTAATGCGCCGCGCCACGGAACGAATCTTTAAGATGTTCGTCCCCGGCTGGTCGTCTATGTAAATAGGCGCCTTGGAAAGGCTGTCAAGCGAATCGCGGATTTTCGCAAACTCATCTTCTTGAGTAAGCTTACCGGTGCGCAATTTCCACGCATCCACGCGCGCTTCTGCGGCAAGCATACGGTCGACGAGTTGTTGCGAGCTCATTTCAAGCGAGAAAAGCGCGACAGGAGTGCCGTGTAGCGACGCTGTCTGCCGTGCAATGTCTAAAGCAAGCGAGGTCTTGCCCATACTTGGCCGCGCCGCAAGAATAATAAGGTCGGATTTTTGAAACCCCGACAACTTCGCATCAAGTTCTTTAAATCCTGTAGAAACACCACGAAGCCCGTCGCCGGTTTTGTGTAGTCGATCCAGCCGTTCCCACGCTTCCGCGAGCGTATCTTTGAGCTCCAGGAATGAATGTACTCCTCCGCGTTTACCGATTTCCAAAATCGTTTTTTCCGCCGCATCAAGCAGATGGTCGGTCTCGTGTTCTTCGTTGTAACCAAGGCCTTCAATGTGTTCTGCGGCAGAAATGAGTGAACGCATCATACTCTTCTTTGCAATAAGTTCGGCGTAGTGCCGTGCGTTGGCGGCAGAAGGCACTGCGGATGAGAGTTCGGCGAGATATGACGCGCCGCCAGCGGCTTCCAACAATTCTTTTTCCTTGAGTCGCGAGGAGAGGGAAAGCAAGTCAATCGGCGCGGTTTTGGCGAAAAGCTCCAGCATCGTCTTCCAAATCATCCGATGTTTTTCCAGATAAAACGCTTCAGGGTAAAGAATATCTATCACATCCGAAAGCGCGTCGGTGCGGAGCATTACGGAACCAAGCAACGCTTTTTCTGCGTCAATATTTTGCGGCGGAATTCTGATTGCAGTCGCCATGGCGTCCAATTGTAGCATGCGCCCACACGAGGCGCGCAAACGGAAATGGTGATGAACTGTGGGTAGGGTGGGGAGAAGTTTTCGCTCGGAAGCTCGCATGGGACAGACCGGAAAAATCCCCCAGCAGGGGATTTTTCCTTATCCGCTCGGCTCACTCCTCCTCTCTCCGACCCCCGATGTTGATAGGCGGCAAACATCGGGGGTCTCGGGGGAGTCCGTGGCCGTTCGCCTCCTCGCCCGCCCGACTGAATAGTCGTTCGGGCGGGCCGTCTCGGTATAGGTACTTCCTCGCTTTCGTTTTTCTCCTTCCCCTGGCACCAGATGTTCCCGGGCTTCAAACATCTGGTGCCTCTATCTTACTTGCAAGTAAGATAGAATTATCTATACAGACATTTTGCAAAATGTCTGTATAGACAGTGGGGCTGTTTTTGTGCCTCAAAAAATGCTAGGATTTTATTATGAAAAATGGCGGCAAGAATTTTGCCTATATTGACGGAGCGAATTTGCATAAGGGAATTTCGGAACTTGGCTGGCATTTGGACTACAAACGATTTCGTGTCTGGCTTTCGGAAAAGTACGGAGTCAATAAAGCTTATATCTTTCTTGGTTTCATTTCTTCCAACACGAACCTGTACCGCAACCTGCAGAATTGGGGATATACGGTTGTTTTTAAACCCACCGTTCCCGGCGGATACGGAGAAATAAAGGGAAACTGCGACGCGGAAATGGTATTGCAGGCAGTGTCGGATATGTACGAAAAGCTTTTTGAAAAAGCAGTTTTGGTTACCGGCGACGGTGATTTTGCTTGTCTCGTCAATTTTCTCAAAGAGCGGAAGAGGTTTGAGGTCGTGTTAAGCCCAAACGCTAAAAAGGCATCGGTGTTATTGAAGAAATCTGCGCCGGAAAGCATCATCTTTCTTGAGCGTTTCAAGAGCCGTCTCGAGTACGACAAAAATGAAAGGAGTGGCCATAAATGAAAAAGCCCCGCTGCGGGACAAAACCCGCATGGGAGCTTTTTCGTGGTGATACCACCATACTAGCAAGTGGCCGCCGTAAGTCAAGCGATTATCCACACCCATCTTGCTACCCATTCTTTTCTTTCTGTATAAATTCTATATATTCTAATTCGCTCGAATAAGCACATAATAGAACCCTTCGCCCGAAGGGTTCTATAGAGTTTTGGAGAGGGGGGACGGGCTGCTGTTTTTATGCATCAAAAAATGCTAGGATTTTGGTACTTTATGGTGAGCCATTCGAATCCATTTCAACCATTACACGGCTTGCAAAGGCGTTAGATGTTAGAGTTGAAAAATTGCTCAAATAATTTTATGAAAAAAAAGAATCAAATCGTTCCAAACAATAGCTTCACGGAATTCCTGCTCTACACCACGCCAAATGGCAAGGTGAAAGTGGAGATATTTTTGCGTGATGAAAATATTTGGCTCACACAAGACAAAATAGCTCTTTTGTTTGGCGTTCAAAGACCGGCTATTACCAAACATCTCAAAAATATCTTTGAAAGCGGCGAATTGATTGAAGATCAGGTTAGTTCCATTTTGGAACATACCACGCAACACGGTGCCCTTGAGGGGAAAACACAAACTCAATCCGTAAAGTTTTATAATCTTGAGGCGATTTTGTCTGTCGGCTATCGGGTTAATAGCTCACAGGCGACCCAATTTCGGATTTGGGCGACAGAAAGATTGAAAGAATACATTATCAAGGGATTTACGATGGACGATGAGCGACTGAAAACTCCCAATTACACATTTGGTCAAGATTACTTTGAGGAACAGTTAGCTCGCATAGCGGACATTCGCAGTAGCGAGCGTCGATTTTACCAAAAAATCACCGATATTTACGCACAGTGCAGTGTGGACTACGACAAAAATAGCACTGAAGCTCAGCATTTTTTTGCCACCGTGCAAAATAAATTACACTTTGCCATTTCAGGTAGCACGGCCGCAGAAATCATCACCAGTCGCGTAAGTAGTGCTAAAGAAAACGTAGGTCTCACGAGCTGGAAAAATAGCCCGCAAGGTGCCGTACGCAAATCAGATGTGGTAGTGGCTAAAAATTATTTAAACGAAGAAGAACTTGCAGGTCTCAATAGCATAGTAGAGCAATATCTCATCTTTGCCGAGTCACAAGCCAAGCGTAAGCAAGCCATGTTCATGCTGGATTGGGATAAAAAGTTAGGTGAATTTTTAAAACTCAATGACCGTGACATTTTGGGAGATTTGGGTAAGGTGAGCCACGAAGTTGCCGAAGCATTGGCTTTAGGTGAATATGAAAAATATAGAGTTGTACAAGATAAAAACTATATTTCCGACTTTGACCGCGCGGTAAAGAAGATTTTGGATGTGGAGAAAAAGAAGGTAAAAGGTAAAAAATATTGAAAAATTGAATAAAAGACACCCGCGGCGAATCTATACTAATGTTTTGCAAAACACTGCAATAGGCAGAGGTCGGGCGGCTTGCCCCGCGAAGCTTCACCGTGTCCGTCCGAAGCGTTGCGCGGAGGAGGAGCGAAGTGGGGGCTTGCCCCGCGAAGCACCAGCGAAGTGGGGCTGTTTTTGTTCTTCTGCTTAGGCGCCAGATGTTGTCGCCTCTTCGTCGACCCGCCGATGAGGCGGGATAGTCGAACTCTTTCTCGGCGCGCAGGTTTTCGAGCCACGCATATCCGCCTGCTGGCGGATTGCTCTGCTCGCCAATCAAGAAAATAATCAATGGAGTACCATTGTCATTTTCTAATTGG
>JAUYPY010000001.1 GCA_030697445.1 bacterium
TGACCGAAGGCCGCGCCTCATTCAATATGGAGTTTTCGCACTATGCTCCTGTTCCACCAAATGTAGCACTCGGGATTATTGAGGCGAGGAAATAGTAAAAGCACATCCCTCGCTTAATTCTCTATGGAACCCTTCGCCCGACCCATTCCATAGAAAAGAATGTCGGTCTATACAAGTATTTTGCAACATACTTGTATGAAAAACCCGCGACCTTCAATTTTCCATTCTGATAACGGCAGTGAGTATGATTCAAAAGCATTCACTGAAGCGCTAGAGACCGTCGGCGCATTGATTTCACGCTCAGCACCGGGCTGTCCGTGGGAGAACGGCTACCAGGAATCATTCTACGACAAGTTCAAAGTAGATCTCGGAGATCCTTCTAGATTCAAAACGCTTGGAGAGCTTGTCTACGCCATTTACCAGACAATGTACATTTACAACAACTCCAGAATTCATTCAGCATTGAAAATGCCGCCTGTTCAGTTTGCGCTTCAAACTGCGGCGGTGTACAATTCCTCATACAAGGTTGGCGTCTGACAAACGGGGGACAGTACAATCTGCCAATTCATCCGTGGGGAAAATAACATGAAAAGAATTCCACCATTTAAGTTAATACCTCAGCCGTTAGATACGACAGCTTCCGGCCTGCCCAAATTTAAGTGGGCTGGTGATGAAATGGGCACTCGACATCAACTGGGAGGAGATCCGAAGTTCCTCCAACAAGAGGAATGGCCGCTCTGTCCTGATTGCAAGGAACGAATGAGTTTTTATGGACAACTGGATTCAATCAATGATGAATTCAATTTGGCCGATTGCGGGATGCTGTATGTATTTGTCTGTTTTGAGTGCAATACGATAAACGCCTTCATTCAGTCTCACTGAGAACATCAAAAGGATTATGAGAGAATTTGCATTAACTGCATTGGTTGTCACAGTTGTCAGTTTTGCGGCAATAGAAGGACGATCTGATAGCACTGTATATGCGTTGGATGCTCTTAACCATCTGACGAACATCACCTACTCCACCGGCGCCCTCCGCAAATATTCGATTCCAGATTTTGATGAGTCGCAGTTTGTCCAAGACTTGAAGACTTGGTTCGATAAAATCAGTGTTTCAGATCAGCGTAAGTGATGTTTTTGAAAACTAAAAATTCATTCTTTCTTTGGGTTTTATTTTTCCTTTCACAAGATACCGAGAAGTGACAAAGAAGTCAAAGACGCGAGGCACCCGATGTCTAAATTGCAGACATCGGGTGCCTGCTTGGGTGGGGATTGCGTTTTGGCGGGGGTTTGGTAGTATAGGAAGTGTGTCGCATACAGCGACCGTATGGTCGCTCTTTGTTTTGTTATAAGCATTATTAGTATTATCAATTTATAAAATATATGGCAGAAGAATTTAAACGCGATAAGCCGCATGTGAATGTGGGCACCATCGGTCACATTGACCACGGTAAGACGACCTTGACCGCCGCAATTTGCTCGGTACAAGCGAAGAAGGGGCTTGCGAAGGACCGCTCGTACGATGAGGTGGCGAAGGCGTCCGAAAAGGAAGGCCGCCGCGACCCGTCTAAAATTATTACCATTGCGATTTCGCATGTGGAATATTCCAGCGATGCGCGCCACTACGCGCATGTGGACTGCCCCGGGCACGCCGACTATGTGAAGAACATGATTACAGGTGCGGCGCAGATGGACGGCGCGATTTTGGTGGTAGACGCGGCTGACGGCCCGATGCCGCAGACACGCGAGCACATCTTGCTTGCGAAGCAAGTAGGTGTGCCGAATATTGTCGTCTTTTTGAACAAGTGCGACCTCGTGACCGACAAAGAGCTCGTTGATTTGGTTGAAGAAGAAGTGCGCGAGCTTTTGACCAAGAATGGTTTTGACGGAAAGGGCGCACCTGTGATTCGCGGTTCTGCCTTGAAAGCGATTGAGGGAGACCCGGTATGGGTGGCGAAGATTGACGAACTTCTGAAAGCGCTTGATACCTACATTACCGTCCCTCCGCGCGAAATAGATAAGCCGTTCCTTATGCCGATTGAAGACATTTTCTCTATTGAAGGCCGCGGCACTGTGGTGACGGGTCGTATTGAACGCGGAAAGGTGAAAGTCGGCGAGGAAGTGGAAATTATCGGGTTGAAGCCGACCGCGAAGACGATTGTGACTGGCATTGAAATGTTTAACAAAAACTTGCAGGAAGGTTTGGCGGGCGACAACGCCGGTATCTTGCTCCGTGGTACAAAGAAAGAAGATGTGCACCGCGGGCAAGTGCTTGCAAAGCCGGCTTCGGTAACGCCGCACACCGACTTTGAGGCGGAAGTGTATGTTTTGAAAAAGGAGGAAGGAGGCCGCCACACGCCGTTCTTTACGGGCTACAAGCCGCAGTTCTATATCCGCACGACTGATGTAACTGGCGAGGTAACACTTCCGGAAGGACGCGAGATGGTAATGCCTGGTGATACCGTACAGTTTAAAGTTAAGCTTGTTGCGCCGGTTGCGCTTGAAAACCAAACGCGGTTTGCTGTGCGCGAAGGAGGCAAGACGGTAGGTGCGGGAGTGGTAACGAAAATTGTCGCGTAATACTATGCCGACAGCGAAAAAAACAACAGTAAAGAAAAAGGTAGCTGCGCCGAAAAAAACAGCCGCAGTTAAAAAAACTGCGGTGAAGAAGGTTGATGTCGCAAAACTGCGCATACGCGTGCGCGCCTATGAACACAAAATCTTGGACGCGTCTGTGCGCCAGATAATGGACACAGCGGCGCGGTTTGACGCTGAAGTGCAGGGGCCGGTGCCGCTTCCGACTGAAATACGGAAATACACCGTGAATCGCGGGGCGTTTGTGCACAAAAATGCGCGCGAGCAATTTGAGATGCGCGCGCATAAGCGCTTAGTAGATATCGTGAACCCCTCTCCAAAACTTATTGAAGCACTTACCAATCTTTCGCTCCCGTCTGGGGTTAATATAGAAGTCAAGATGTTGTAAGAGATGCGAGGAAGCTCGCATATGACAGACCGGAAAAATCCCCCAGCGTGGGATTTTTCCTTATCCGCTCGCCTCGCTCGTCCCCTCTCCGGCACCAGATGTCTGCAATTTAGACATCTGGTGCCTCGG
>JAUYPY010000031.1 GCA_030697445.1 bacterium
TCAAATTCGCTCGTATGTTCTGCATCCGTATAAAATGGTCAAAGACCATCGCACCGGCGTTGAGACATCGCAAGTGGACAAGGTGCTTGGTGGCGAGTTGGAGGAATTTATAGATGCTGAGCGCAGGTTGTAACAAACAATGTTTGAAACACCCAACATCGGATGTTATGATACCGGAATGCTTTATTTTGATAAGGTTTCCAAGCACTACAACGGATGCATAGCGCTTGATGGTGTATCGTTTCGCGTTGCGCCGGAAGAATTTGTGTCGCTTGTTGGGCATTCTGGTGCAGGGAAGACTACACTTTTAAAGATGCTACTCGCAGAAGACCGACCGACAGCAGGCGCGGTATTTTTTGAAGAAACCAATATCCATACTTTGCCTTCGCGCGATATGAATGTGCTCCGGCGCCGCATCGGTGCCGTGTTTCAGGACTATCGCTTGCTAAATAATCGGACGGCGTACGAAAATATTGCGTTTGCGATGGAGGCGGCTGGGCGTGGGGATGATGAGATTTCGGCTGATGTGCCGCATGCGCTTGAGCTTGTTGATTTGGGAGAAAAAATGTGGAACTTTCCGCACGAACTTTCCGGCGGAGAGAAACAGCGTGTTGCTATTGCGCGCGCGATTGTAAACCAGCCGGATATTTTGATTGCCGACGAGCCGACCGGGAACCTAGACCCTCTAAACACCTACGACATTGTTCAGATTTTGAAGCGAATTAACGATCTTGGTACAACCGTTATCTTGACTACACACAACAAAGGCGTGATTGATTCGCTTGGGAAGCGCGTGATTACCTTAGAGCGTGGTAAGATTGTCCGTGACGACCCAGCCGGGCGATATGTGTTATAAAAATATATGTTCTGGACAAACATTAAACGGATTTTGCGGACCGGGTGGCAGCATTTTATGCGCAATGCGTTCGTGTCGCTTTCCGCCGTCTTGATTATGACCGTGACGCTCTTTACAATTGGCGCGGTCGCATTTACTTTGGCGCTTTTGGACGGGTCGCTCCGCGAGATTGAGCGAAAAGTTGACTTGACTGTTTCCTTCACCACCACCGCGCAGGAAGAAGAGATTTTAGGCGTCAAGAAGGAGTTAGAGGCGCTTCCAGAAGTTGCTTCAGTTGCGTACACAACGCGCGCGCAAGCTCTTGAAGCATTTCGCACGCGCAACCAGAACGATTCGCTTATTTTGCAAGCGCTTAACGAAATCGGCGAAAACCCACTTGGTGCTACACTATCGGTGCGCGCGAAGAATCCTTCGTTTTACGAGAGCATTGCAAAGTTTCTCAAAAGCGATACTACGCTTTCTCCCGCCAAACTTTCCGTGATTGAACGGGTGAATTATGAAGATAATCGCGCCGTGTTTGAGCGGCTTTCAAAGTTCGTTTCTTCTGCAAAACAACTTGGTATTGCCGTTTCAGTAATTCTCGGCCTCATCTCTGTATTGATTGCATTTAATACAGTGCGTCTAATTATTTATATTTCTCGCGACGAAATTGCGGTGATGCGTCTTGTGGGAGCGACAGGGCGGTTTGTGCGCGGCCCCTTTGTCATTTCTGGTATTTTGTACGGGTTTGTAGCGGCGGCATTGACGCTCTCGCTTTTCTTCCCGTTAACCTATTGGCTTGGCGACGCGACGGAAGCGTTCTTCTCCGGCGTGAACCTTTTCCACTATTACAACGCAAATTTCTTTGAATTCCTCGCGCTCATAGGCGGAGCCGGGCTCATTGCCGGCGCGCTGTCAAGCTGGCTCGCCGTCCGAAAATACCTTAATGTGTAGCGTATGCGAGCGCGCAAACACAAATACATTTTCGTTATCGGCGGCGTGATGTCGGGCGTTGGCAAGGGGGTTACAACCGCCTCTATCGCGATGCTTTTGCAGGCAAAAGGGTTTACGGTGAATCCGGTAAAGGTTGACCCATATCTCAATGTAGATGCGGGGACGATGAACCCAACCGAACACGGTGAAGTTTTTGTTTTGAATTCTGGACTAGAAACTGATCAGGATATGGGTAATTACGAGCGATTTCTTAATCTCAATTTAGGCAACGATGATTATATAACGAGCGGAATGGTGTATCGGTATGTGATAGACAAAGAACGCGCGCTTGGCTACAAAGGCAAATGTGTGGAGGCGCTTCCGCATATTCCGAACGAAATCTTGCGTCGTATTGACCGCGCCGCCGAGACGTCCGGCTCAGATGTATCTGTTATTGAAATCGGTGGAACCGTTGGCGACTACCAGAACATTATGTTTCTTGAGGCGGCGCGGCGGCTATGGCTCAAAAACCGCGCAGATGTCTTGTTTATTCTCGTCTCGTTTTTGCCGGTACCGAGTACCCTTGGTGAAATGAAGACGAAGCCGACCCAAAACGCCGTACGATTGCTCAATTCCTACGGCATTCAGCCGGACTTCATTATTGCGCGCGCACCGGTTGCGTTGGATGAGAAGCGCAAAGAGAAACTTGCCGTGTGGTGCAGTGTGGACGCGGAACGGGTTACCTCCGCGCCCGATATAGAGAGCATTTACGATGTGCCGCTTAATTTTGAAAAAGATAATATCAGTGCGCTCATTCTCTCCGCACTCAATCTGAAAAGCC
>JAUYPY010000043.1 GCA_030697445.1 bacterium
ACAAACTATCATTTTGTACTTTGGTACGGCGCGGAACGCACGATTCTCGTAAAGCATGAGCTGTATCAGTATGCGTTGCCTCCTATCCAGCCCGCGCGCTGGCTCTATCTTTCCTCAATCGGTAGCGGCACGGAAAAATACCACGACGAAATCGCCGATTATCTTGCGAAAAACCCTGAAGTAAAATTCGCATTTCAACCGGGTACTTTTCAAATAACACTCGGAACAGAGAAACTCCGCGCGCTCTACGAGCGCGCGGAAGTGCTGTTTGTGAACCGTGAAGAAGCGGAACGGATTCTTACTATCACGAAGCGAACTGAAAATTTCGTATCGCGTCGGAGCCCCCGTAGAGAGGGTGAAGCGGACGAAATTTTCAGTTCGCAAAGTGATATCTTCAAAGGCCTCCGCGCGCTCGGACCAAAAATTGTGTGCGTGACTGACGGGCTGAAAGGCGCCTATATGGCGGATGAAAGCGGCGCGTACTTTATGCCTCCCTATCCCGACCCCAAGCCACCCCTTGAACGAACCGGCGCAGGCGACGCCTTCGCCGCAACCTTTGTTTCGTATCTCGCGCTCGGTAAAACTCCATTGGAGGCGCTCCGCCTCGCGCCAATCAACTCCGCATATGTCGTCCAAGACATCGGCGCCCAGCGCGGACTCCTTTCACGCGAAGCGCTTGAAAAATATCTCGCCTCTGCGCCCACTAATTACCAACCGCGGAAAATCTAGGAAAATATATGCTTAAACCTGGCGTCTACAAACATTTCAAAGGCAACGAGTACGAAGTACTGTGTGTTGCAAAACATTCAGAGACCATGGAAGAGATGGTCGTATACCAAGCCCTATATGGCGAAAGAAGTTATTGGGTGAGACCACTCACTATGTTTAGTGAACAAGTAGAAAAAGAAAACCACAAAGGACCGCGGTTCGTATTGGTCAGAGAAAAAGAGTAGCATCCAATATGATTTCTAGTTACTTTCATACTTTGTAGTATGATAGTAAAATTAAGAGTTATTGTTAGAGCTTACGAGGAGGGACAAGATTTTCGTCATCGCCGAGCATGTTCACCAATAAATAATGCAACGGGTATTTTTTACGCATCCATTCAAAACTTAACGGAACACTTTCCTCTTGTTTTTTTTCTGCAATTTTTTCTCGTCGCGAAATTTCTTTTTCAAGTTTTGGAATCGCACTTATATACCCGCCAAATCCCCCTTCTAACCAACGATGCACTGATGCGATGGTATTCGGAGCGACACCGAGTTTTTTCTGTATCGTGTCATACCCAAAACCAGACAGAAGTAGCTTGGCTACTTGAATGCGGCGAGCAAGCATAACGGACTCAGTTGCAGAAAGTAAATCCTTAAAGAAACTCTTCACTTCGTCTTTTGTTTCCAAAAGCGCAACCATGGTCCAAAACTCGTCCAAAATCCTCCATCGTTCCTTTGGGTTGATTTTTGAGAATCTTTTGCGCGACATAAGCTATGTATTCGTTAAATTCTATCATACTTGCAAGTAAGATAGAATTAACCAGATATGAAATATCCTCTATGCCATTATTTACACTCGCCGAACAAGCACTTTGTGAACGGCCTCTTTGATATGCGACACACCCATACCGTAGTGTTCCAGAAGTTCTTCGGGAGTTCCTGATTGACCAAAGCGATCGCGGATGCCGATAAATTCAATTGGAACGGGGTGTTTTTGCGCAAGCAGTTCGGCAACCGCGGAGCCCATTCCACCAGCTATCTGATGTTCCTCGACCGTCACGAGCGCGCCGGTTTCGCGCGCGAGTGCGATAATCGCGTCTGCATCAAGTGGTTTTATCGTAGAAAGATTTACGACGGTAGCCGAAACTCCATCTTTCTCAAGCTCGCGCGCGGCAAGAACTGCTTTATGCACGAGTGCGCCGGTTGCGATGATTCCAACCGGCTTGGACACCCGATGTTTGTCGCCCCCAACATCGGGTGTCCATATCACACTCGCCTTTACTATCTCAAACGGAGTGTCTTCGGTTGTAATTATTGGCGTCTTCTCGCGCGCAAGGCGAATGTAAGTTGGCGTGTTTGTTTTCGCCGCGGCAATAGTCGCTTTTTTTGCCTCAATCGCGTCGCAAGGCGACAGGACGATCATATTTGGGAGCACGCGCATAATCGCGATATCTTCAATGGCCTGATGCGTGCCACCGTCGGGCCCCACCGACACTCCTGCGTGTGAGCCGGCGATTTTTACTGGTCGATCGTTATAGCAAACGGTGGTGCGAATCTGCTCCCAATTTCGCCCTGGAGAAAACATCGCATACGAACTCACAAACAGAATCTTCCCCATCGCCGCCATTCCGCTCGCAACTGTTACTAAGTTCTGTTCTGCGACCCCAATTTCAATAAAACGATTTGGAAACTTCTTTGCGAACAAATGCATCTGCGTGGACTCGGTAAGGTCGGCGCACAGCCCCACCACTTGCTCGTCCGCTTCTCCGGCAGCCAAAAGCCCCTCGCCGAATCCTTTGCGAATCGGCACTTGTTCGACATCAGTGTCGAACAATTTTGTATTTAGTTTTGATTCCGGATTTAACATATATTTAATTCCTCGGCACCCGATGTTTGCCGCCTATCAACATCGGGTTCCGAGTTCGCGCAACGCCATCGCACCTTCCTCCTTATTGGGCGGCTTGCCGTGCCATTCGAACTTGCGTTCAAAGTCGTGGACACCCTTTCCTGGAATTGTGTTGGCGATAATGACACTCGGCTTATCAAACTCCGCCTTTGCCTCGCCCACCGCGCGGTGAATATCGGCAAAATCGTGTCCATTCACTTCAATCACCTGCCAGTTGAACGATTGCCATTTATCGGAAAGCGGCTCAAGCGGCATAATGTCTTCGGTAAAGCCATCTATTTGTATATTGTTTCGATCCACAATCGCGATAAGGTTCCCCAATTTTTCTTTACCCGCAAGCATCGCTGCTTCCCATGTGTTGCCACAATCCATTTCACCGTCGCTCAAGAGAGCGTAAATCCATTTCTGGTGCGACTTTCCGGAATCGATGCGCTCAGCAAGCGCCATACCGACTGTCTGTGATAGGCCGCTTCCGAGCGGCCCCGACGATGTTTCAAGCGCGGGAAAATACTCGCGATGCGGGTGCCCTTGAAACTTCGTTCCGAACTTTCGGAGTGTCTTCTTGTATTCCTCAATGTCCGCATATCCCGCGTAACACATCGTTGCATACAAAACGGGGCAAATGTGGCCGTTTGAAAGGACAAGGCGGTCGCGCGTTGGCCAGTTCGGTTTTTTTGGGTCGTGCCGTAATTCGTGAAAGTATAAGTAGGTAAAAATATCTGCCATTCCCAAAGGACCAGCGGTATGCCCACTCCCCGCTTCCACCAGCGCTTCAATAATCGCGATGCGGATTTCGTTCGCCTTCTTTTCCAATAATTTTATTTTCTTTTCATCCATAAAATTCCTTGAGCGCCGACCCGGCAACGAGCCGTGTCGCCCCCGCCGCAACAAGCTTGTCCGCATTCTTTTTATTCACACCTCCATCAACTGCTATTGTAAGATGTGGGTACTTCGCATGCAATGCACTGATGCGTTCAAGAACGCGCGCATCGAATGGTCTCCCCTGTGCGCCGATTTCCGCAATACTCATCAATTGAACGGTCTTAAGTTCGTGGGCAAATGAATCAATCGAAGAAAGCGGTGTGTCTATTTTTAACACCGCGCCAACTTCAACCGCTCCGCTCCATTCGTGAATAAGCTCTGCAAACGCTTCGGCGGAAAGCGATTCAACCTGTACCAGTATCCGCGAAAACCCGTCTTTGACGAGTTCTGCAATATGTTCATCCGGATGAGGAATCATGAGGTGGGCTTCAAAAATAAATTCTGAAAAACCCGAAGCAAAACACATTTTCAAAATGTCTGGTTGAGCGCGGCTCGCGAAGCGAACCGCGCGACCCGAGGACTTTTGCAAAATATGTTTTGCGAAGGGTTCATCCACAACAAGATCAATGTGCACGGTATCCGCCAATCCTTTCAGTGTCTCAAGTTTTTCTTTGAGATCTTCGGCGCTTTTCGGAATAATGGCTGGAATTATTTCCATGCGTCAATTTTGGCGAGCCGCCGAATGTGCCGTTCGTATTCCGAAAATGGTGTTTCAAGCCAAAGTTTTACTGCTGCTTTCGCCTCTTCCTCATTTACAAACCGCGCGCCAAGTGAAAGCACATTAGCATCGTTATGCTCGCGCGCTTTCTTTACGACATCAAGATTTCCACCATAATACACAACCGCACGTACATCATTGAAACGATTTGCGGCAATCGCTTCGCCTTGCCCTGATGCGCCGATGATAATTCCACGCACATTCTCACCAATCTTCTTCGCCAACGGAATTATAAAATCCGGATAATCATCATTTGCGTCATACGAAAAAGGTCCTAAATCCTCAACTTCGTGCCCAAGCGAGCGCACAAACGGAATTAATTTTCCTTTGAGTTCAAATCCTGCGTGGTCTCCTGCGAAATAGATTTTCATAGATAAAATAACAGACACCAGATGTTGATGGACTTCAAACATCTGGTGTCTGTCTCACTGCCTCAATAACATGCCTAACCAGCGTATTCGCATACCCGCTTTCGTTATCATACCATGCAAGAACTTTAACCAAATTTCCGCCGACGACACGGGTCATAGAAAGTTCCGCAATCGCGCCTTCAGTCGAACCCACAATGTCTGAAGAAACCAACTCATCATCACTGGCGGAAAAGATTTCTTTCCAGCGCACCTCTTTTGCCGCAGCACGCAAAATCTCGTTCACTTCTTCGGCTGTCGTATCGCGCTTCGCGATAAAAGTAATGTCGGCGATGGAGCCGCAGACGACCGGCACGCGAAGCGAAATGCCGTCAAATTTTCCTTCCAAACTCGGATACGCTTTTGTCACGGCAATCGCGGCGCCGGTGGAAGACGGGATGATATTCACGGCGGCGGCGCGCCCATCTCTCATTCCCTTTTTATAAGCGGGACTATCCACAAGTGCTTGCGTCGCGGTGTAAGCATGTACCGTATTCAAAACCGCTTTTTCAATTCCAATCGCCTCATCTAAAATCGCGATAATGGGCGAAGCGGCGTTTGTTGTACAAGAAGCGTTTGAGGTTATTTCGCAGGTTTTCAGTTTATCATCGTTGATGCCGATAAGTACCGTCTCGCCGTCTGTAATCGGCGCAGTAATCACCACCCGTTTCGCTCCCGCATCAATATGCGCTCGCGCCTTTTCGGCGCTCGCGAAAAATCCGGTTGATTCTACGACAACATCAACCCCCAATTCCTTCCACGGCAGTTTCGCTGGTTCTTTTTCTGACAGATACTTTATTCCAGCGAGCGTACAGTCACTCGGACCATAGACGCTATCGTGCGCAAGTAAATATTCCATATTCGCCTTTTCCGCTAAGTCATTTACCGCTACCACTTCAAGTTCGGGATGCTTCGCGGCGACTCGAAAGAACGCCCGCCCGATTCTCCCCAACCCGTTAATCCCCACTTTTATTTTTTTCATACTTTTATATTATACTGCATATATGCATAAAAAGAAGATACTCATCCACCTTGCATCCTCGCTTATTACTTCGCTTATCGTGCTTGGCGCGGCAGGGGCGCTGGTTTGGTGGAAGCGGGCGGAAATATTCCACTACTTCGCATCGCAATTTTTGACAGAAACAAAATCCGAGTCCGGCGAAAACGAAGTAAAGAAAGAAACGACGCGCATCATCACGCAAGAAGCGCTTGTCGTTGATACGGTGAAAAAAGCGGACCCTGCCGTGTTCTCCATCGTCATTTCAAAAGATGTGCCCGTTGTTGAGCAATACTTTGATAATTGGAATCCGTTCAATGACTTTTTCGGCAGCGACTTCGGCGGGTTTCAGATTCCACAATACCGACAAAAGGGCACAGAGAAGCGCGACATTGGCGGCGGCACGGGATTTCTCGTTACCAAAGAGGGCCTCGCGCTTACGAACAAACATGTGGTAGACGACAGCACTGCCTCCTACGCCGCGCTTGCAAACAACGGCAAGAAATATGAAGTGGAAGTGGTGGCGAAAGACCCCGTGCTTGACCTCGCGGTTATTCGCCTCAAGGGCGAAACGAGCTTCCAATTCTTGACGCTCGGGAATTCCGATTCACTTGATGTCGGAGAGACAGCAATCGCCATTGGAAATGCGCTGGGAGAATTCCGAAACACCGTATCGGTCGGCGTTATTTCCGGGCTTGCGCGCTCCATTACCGCAAGCGATGCAGCCGGAAAATCCGAGACGCTTGATGAAGTGATACAAACGGACGCCGCCATCAACCCTGGCAATTCTGGTGGTCCGCTTCTTTCGCTCTCCGGAAAAGTAATCGGAATCAATGTCGCCGTGGCGCGGGGCTCGCAAAACATCGGCTTCGCACTCCCCGTAAATCTAGCGAAAGCATCGCTTGCGTCCGTTGAAAAATACGGCAGAATCGTCCGGCCCTTTATCGGCATACGCTACACGGAAGTAACGCCGGCAATAAAAGAAAAGAACAAACTCACGGTTGATTACGGAGCGCTTGTAGTACGCGGCGCAAACCAGGACGAGCTTGCCGTTATGCCTGGCTCATCCGCAGACAAAGCGGGCATCGTTGAATACGATATTATCCTTGAAGTGGATGGGAAAAAGATAACGGAAGAGCACCCACTCGCCTCGCTCATCCGCAAGAAAAATGTCGGCGACTCCGTGCGCCTCAAAATCCTGCACAAAGGCGAAGAAAAAATCGTGATGCTGAAGTTGGAGGAGTTTAAGTGAAAGAAATCAAAAAACACCCGAGAGGGTGTTTTTTGATGATGTATTTCAACGAGTTTTATTTCACTTCCGAACCGGAGCCGCTTGTGCATGAGGAGCAGTTGCCGCAACTACACGGAAGAGTGCAACCACACACGCATTTGCCGCGTAGGAGCGAGTATTTTCCGGCACCCGCAAGCTTAAGCGCGATAGTTGAAAACAATAGCGATACCGGCGCAATAAGTGCTTGCGGAGTCGCGAGAAGTTTGTACGAGGCGACAAGCATCACAATCGCGAGAAGCCCTGCGGCAACACGCGTGTAAACGCCCAAGAGTACGGCAACACCGCCAATGAGCTCTACAAACGACACGAGGTACGCCCAAAATGGGGAAAAACCAATCGTACCGAAAAAGCCGACAGTCCCGGCAAGGTCAGAGACCTTCATCCATCCGCTATAAATAAATATAGCGCCGACACCAATGCGGAGCACGAGAAGCCCAGCGTCCACCGTACACCATGAACCCTTCTTACAGAGTGAGTTGAACATAGTAAATACAAAATAACTAACTAATAACGACTACGAAAGATGCACAGACACGAGTTTCGTCATCTCAAACATGTTGACTACGCTTTTTCCGCCGAAGACCTTCTTGAGCGCCTCATCCGCGTTGATGTTGCGTTTGTTTGATGGGTCCTGAAGATTCTTGCCCTTAATATACACCCACAACTTCTTTACCACCTCAGAGCGAGGCATCGGGCCTGCGCCGACAACTGCCGCGAGGTCTGCGCTCACATTGAGCGGCTTCATAAATGCAGAGTTTTCTTTTGCCATATGCGTTTTGTTACTTTGCTAATTGCTAATAAACAACCCCTCCAGTATAGCATACCGGTTGAAAAGGCGCATTTCGGAGGGTAAGAGATTCGAACTCTTGGTGGGTTTCCCCACACACGCTTTCCAAGCGTGCGCACTAGACCACTATGCGAACCCTCCTCTATATAGAACGATAAACGAATAAAGAAAGGAGCGCAAACACAACACTTGCGTAGAGCGTATATTCTGCAGTATGCAGGAGCGGTGCAAATGGAAATACGGCATACAGGAGTACCAAACCGACTCCGATGCATTGCAAAATCATTTTAATCTTTCCAATGGTTTTCGCCGGCACAAGCTTGCCGCGATAGCGGAAAAACGAAGAGAGCACGAGCGTAATTTCAATGCCGATTATCGTCGCGGCAAGGAGCCACCCGAAATGCTCCCATACGACAACGAACGCGACGCTCCCCACAAGCAACTTGTCGGCAATTGGGTCCGCCATAATCCCCCACGCCGTAATTTGGTAGCGGGTGCGCGCGAGCGCGCCGTCCAGCGCGTCAGAAAATGCGGATAGCGCAAACAGCGTGATGGCTGCAATATCTTTTCCTATAAACAAAAGCCAAAGAATAACAGGGATGGAAATAAATCGGAATACCGTGAGCGCGTTTGGCGGGAACGAATATGGAATGAGCGGCAAAATAGTAGCGCGCATCAGAAGGTCGGCGTGTGTCGGTTCGGTCAAATACTTAAAACGGCGGTCGCCGAAGCGCATGCGCCTCAGGCGTTTGCTTTGTTCTTGTGCTGGGTTTGGTTCCATAAATATTTAATATCCCCCACTTGAACCGCCGCCACCCGATGAGCCGCCGCCGAAGCCGCCGAAACCTCCACCAAATCCGCCACCGCGTCCGCCGCCAATCCACCACGGGGGGCGCATTCCGTTGCCAACGCTCTTTGCATACGCGCGAGAAACAATAAAATCAAACAGAAGCCCGACCGGAACAAGAACGACTACTGCTGCAATGCCGAAATATAAAAACCCAAATATAAAACCAAGAATAATTCCTCCTACACCTCCGACAATACCTCCCGCCCACCACGATTTAGAACGCCCCAAAATACTCGCGAGCCAGAGCGGTATGAAAAAGATAAAAAAGGCAATGTCGGGAAAGTTCCAACGAATACCCTCCGACTCAGGAGCAACAGGCAGTTCGCCACCGGACACCACGCCAATAATAGTATCAACACCCGCGTTCAAACCGCCCGCAAAATCCCCGCTTGCAAACCTTGGCGCAAAATCGGTACGGATAATCGCGTTCGCTGTTGCATCGGTGAGCGAGGGCTCCAAGCCGTACCCCACTTCAATCCGCACCTTGTGTTCATCGCGTGCAACCAAAACGAGCGCGCCGTTATCTCTACCTTTTTTCCCAATTCCCCACTCTTTGAACAATTCTTCCGCAAAATTTTCTATCGTATCGCCACCAAGCGTCGGTACCGTTGCAACCACAATCTCGTTGCCGCTCGCGCGCGCGAACCCCGACAATCGTTCCTCAAGCCCCGCGCGCGCCTCTGCACCCAAAAGCCCCGCAAAATCATTCACAAACCCCGATGGCTTACCCGGACTCGCGTAGGCAAAGACAGCGATGGGCAAAAAGAACAATAAAAAGAAAAATCTAAGATTAAATTTCATACATATATTTTCAGATTCGTTGAGGCGCATGTTTTGAAGAGCCTTTTGAGCGCGACGGCGCGAAAACGAGCAAATTTTCTAGCAAGAAAATTTGTGTGCTCTGAGAAACATGCGCCGAATAAGAATCTAAAAATTACAATTGAACCTCAGGGGCATTTTCCGCACCAGCCGCCGCCTCAAAATACGGCCGCTCGCTGAAGCCGAAGAATCGTGCCACTATCATACTTGGGAACCGCTTCGTCTTCAGATTGAACGCCGCAATCGCATCGTTGAAGCGTTTGCGCTCCACTGCCACGCGATTCTCTGTACCCTCCAACTGGCTCATTAAAGTATTGATATTTTCCGCAGAGCGCAGTTGCGGGTAATTCTCCATCACCGCAAGCAAGCGCCCAAAGGCACTCTCAACGCCAGATGCTGCGCGCGCCTTTTCATCCACGCTCACTGCACCTGCGTAGCGCGTACGCGCATCCGCAAGCGCGGTGAAAATCGTCTGCTCCTGCTTCAAAATCCCTTTCACTGAACTCACGAGGTTCGGAATCAAATCAAGCCGTCGTTGGTACTGCGTCTCCACCTGCGCCCACTGCCCGTCAATCGCAACACCCCCCGACACGAGTCCATTATACGAGCTCCACACATACAACCCCCCGAGCACCACGACCGCCAACACAATTAACCATGTTTTTTTCATAGTAAGTTTATTTAATTTCTTAATACTATTTAGTATAACACAAAGCGGAAAGCAAAATTTTTATCCGCGTAGGACCCCCGTAGAGAAGGTAAAGCGGGAAAAATTTTGCTTTCCGCGAAGTGTGAAAAATAAATCATTTAGTAGTCCATCCCCCCGCCCGGCATCCCGCCACCCATTGCCGGTTTTTCTTCTTTTGGTTCATCGGCAACGGCGGCTTCGGTTGTGAGAAGCATTGCCGCCGCGGATGCGGCATTTTCAAGCCCCAAGCGCGTTACCTTCACCGGGTCCACAATTCCAGCAGCAATCATATCGGCTATCATACAGTCGGCAAGCGCGTCATAGCCCGCGTTCGGATTTTTCGCCTCGCGCACTTTTTCAACAATCACGCCAGGGTCTTTGCCTGCATTCTCCGCAATCTGGCGAAGCGGCGCTTCAAGTGCGCGGATAACAATCTTTGCGCCCGCCAAAAATTCCTTGCTTGCTTCACCCTTCACTTCCTCGCGTTTTAACCATTCGCGTGTTTTCTCCGCCGCGCGTATAAACGCGACACCGCCTCCCGCCACAATTCCCTCGTCAATCGCGGCTTTCGTAGCATTCACCGCATCCTCAATTTTCATTTTCAGATATTTCATTTCGGTCTCGGTCGCCGCGCCGACGCGGATAACCGCTACGCCGCCCGTAAGCTTCGCAATTCGCTCGTCAAGTTTCTCTTTGTCATATTTTGACTCCGTATCATCACGCTGTTTCCGCAGTTGCGCCGCGCGCGCCTCTATAGCGTCGCGCTTCCCTTTCCCGCCGACAATAATCGTATTGTCTTTGGTCGCAATCACTTTGCGCGCGCGGCCGAGTACCTCCAGATCCGCGGTCTCCAACTTCATACCGAGTTCTTCGGAAATCACTTTCGCGCCGACGACCGTCGCAATGTCCGCGAGCTGTTCTTTGCGGCTGTCGCCGTAGCCTGGCGCTTTCACCGCGAGCGCGTTGAACGAACCGCGTATTTTATTTAACACAAAAGTCGTGAGCGCTTCGCCGTCCACATCTTCGGCGATAATTACGAGTTCTTTCTTGCCCGTCTGAGCGAGCTTTTCCAAAAGCGGCAAAATCTCTTTAACACTGGAGATTTTTTTATCAGTAATCAAAATAGCCGGATCTTCGTACGACGCTTCCATTCGCTCTCCGTTCGTAATCATATACGGCGACACATAACCGCGGTCAAACTGCAATCCCTCCACCACCTCGGAATCTACGCCGACCGATTGCGACTCTTCAACAGTAACCACACCGTCTTTTCCGACTTTCTTTATGGTGTTCGCAATAATCGCGCCAATCTCTTCGTTCTCGGCGGAAATGTTTGCAACTTGTTTAATCTCTTCATCGCTTTTAATCGGCTTCGCAATTTCGCGAAGCGCCTTCACTGTATGCGCGGTCGCCGCCTCAATGCCGAAGCGGATGCCCATCGCGTTTGCGCCCATCCCGATTTCGCGTACGCCTTCACTGAAAATAGATTGCGTCAACACAACCGAGGTGGTCGTGCCGTCACCGGCGACATCATTTGTTTTGCCCGCCACTTCCTTCACAATCTCCGCGCCCATATTCTCAAACTTATCTTTGAGCGTAATCTCTTTTGCAATAGACACGCCGTCGTTTGTAATTGTCGGCGCGCCGTAGCCCTTATCCAACACGACATTTCTACCGCGCGGACCAATCGTAATCTTGACCGCGTTCGCTACCGCATCTACTCCGCGCTTAATCGCGTGCCGCGCTTCTTCGTTGTATAAAATTATTTTAGACATAATTTGAAGTTATTTTATGACCGCTAAAATGCTTGATTCGCCGACCATATGGTACTCAACGCCATCCACGGTAATTTCATCGCCCCACTGGAAGAGCACTTCGTCGCCTGATTTTACTTTCATCGGAATCAACTTCCCTTCTTCATATCTGCCTTCTCCCACCGCAACTACCGTGCCGCGTTTCGCGCCGCGGTCTTCTTTCACGGTCGCGGGAATGATAATGCCCGACAAGCGTTCGTTCTCCTTTTCGTTTTTCTCTACTTTAATAAGCGCCTTGTCGCCAAGCGGGAAAATTTTCGGAGCCACACTCTGTGTTTTATTTTTCGCCATATTTTTACAAAAGATTAAGTTGTTTCGTACTCATAATATAACCCGCCCAACGCCACCGCGCAACTTGACAATATACTGATAGATATGTATCTTACAAATACCTTAGCTTGCACCCATTCCAGACCTATGCTACCCTATCCCCATTAAGACCATGGCTGCGCAGATTCTTCCGTACATACAGGTTTTCCTCTCGGTCGTACTTATCGCGGGGATATTGCTTCAGCAATCCGCCGCGGGGCTAGGGGGCGCGTTTGGCGACAATTTTGCCGCCGGCTTTCACACGCGCCGCGGAGCGGAAAAATTCTTTTTTTACGGCACAGTCATTGTCGCTATTTTGTTTTTTCTTTCGGCAGTCGCCGGTCATTTGATTTAATTTCTTGTGTTGAATAATATTTTCACATTCCTCACGCGACGCGTGTCGCTTCCGTTTTTTGAACGGTTAGACGGCGCGCGGCACTCCTTTTCTAAAACCGAACGGCTGTTTTTCGGCGCATTTTGCGCGCTCCTTGCTGGCTCCACATTGGCGCTTGTCGCGCAAGCGAACAATTTCTTTCTCGTTGAAGTACCGCGCCGCGGCGGCGCTTTTACGGAGGGGATTATCGGCACGCCGCGCTTTATAAACCCTCTCCTCGCTGCAAGTGATGCAGACCGCGATTTAACCGCGCTCGTATACGCGGGGCTTCTCCGAGCCACACCGGAAGGCGAGCTAGTCCCTGACCTTGCTGAACGCTATGAAATTTCTGAAGACAGCCGTTCATACACCTTTTGGATTAAGCAAAATGCCGTGTTCCACGATGGCGCGCCGGTAACCGCGGATGATGTAATTTTCACCATACAAAAAGCGCAAGACCCACTCATCAAAAGCGTGAAGCGCGCCAACTGGGAAGGTGTGATAGCAGAGAAAATAAATGAGCGCGAAGTACGACTCACATCGAAACAGCCCTATGCGCCATTTCTTGAAAACGCAACGATTGGAATCTTACCAAAACATCTCTGGAAAAACATTGACGCAGAGAGTTTCCAGTTTAATCCGCTCAACGGCACACCTGTCGGCGCAGGACCATACCGTATAGTGCGCGTAGATGAAAACGCGTCGCGCGTTCCGACTGCGGTAACGCTCGCACCATTTGAGAAATATACCATTGGCGCCCCTTATATAGCGCAAATCATGCTTCGCTTTTACGGCAACGAAACGACGCTTCTTGATGCATTTTCCAAAGGCGAAATTGAAAGCATGGGGGGCATTTCCCCATCGGAGGCGCGCACCCTTCAAGAAAAAGGCGTGAGTGCGCGCAAAACTCCGTTGCCGCGCGTGTTTGGCGTATTCTTCAATCAAAACCAATCGAAAGTACTATCCGACAAAGCCGTTCGGCAGGCGTTGGAAAAAGCAATCGATAAAGAAAAGTTGGTACAACATGTGCTCGGCGGATACGGCACGCCGATTGACGGGCCAATTCCTGAACTTATTCCGGATGCAATAAACATGAATACCGCGGAAGTAATGTCAGACAGAATTGCGGAAGCGCGCTCACTTCTTGAAAATGCAAAGTGGAAATTAAACACCGATACAGGTATGATGGAAAAGAAGGATGGAAAGGAAACCCGTGCGCTTTCTTTCTCTCTTGCGACGGTCGCAACGCCAGAACTTAAAAAAGCGGCGGAGTTTGTGGCAACAGCGTGGCGCGCGGCTGGCGCACAAGTTGAACTGAAGTTTTACGACTTAAGCGACTTAAACCAAACCGTCATTCGTCCGCGCGCATACGACGCGCTCCTGTTTGGCGAAGTTGTCGGGCGCGACTTAGACCTGTTTGCTTTCTGGCATTCATCGCAACGGAACGATCCTGGATTAAACATCGCGCGATACACAAACATCAAAGCCGACCGATTGCTTGAAGAGGCACGCACTGCACAAGAAAGAAACAAACGCGACGAGGCGCTCCGCGCTTTTTCTGAAGAGTTGCGCAAAGATGTGCCGGCGGTGTTTCTGTATTCCCCCGACTTCATTTACATTTTGCCGGAGAAAGTACAAAACCTGCCGCTTGGGCGGCTGAGTGTCCCTCATGAACGCTTCTTGAACATCCATCGCGCATATATCAATACGGAAAAAGTATGGCCATTCTTTATTAAAAATTAAATATTTCTCATGGATAGACAAAAAAGAATTCAGCGATTTGGAGCCCCGTATGCTGGCGCAGAACGGCGGACTTCGCCTTTTGCGCCGCGGCGCACGGATATATTTTCGGCAATAAAAAAACCGCGCGGCGCAGGAGCACCGCGCTTCCGTGAGCGCCGGCCTCCGGTGCGGCGCGAATTTGCGCTGGAACCGCGCATAATTCTTCCTCAACTTGCAGACGGCGCGGTTCGCATCATTCCCATAAGCGGCGTTGAAGAAATCGGGCGCAATATGATTATGGTTGAATACAAAGACGACATCATCGTGATGGATATGGGGCTCCAATTCAACAACGAAAAAACTCCGGGCATTGATTATATTCTGCCCAACACCGCCTATCTTGAAGAACGGAAAGAGAAAATACGCGCCGTGTTCATTACGCACGGGCATTTGGACCACATCGGCGGCATCCCCTACTTGATGCCTCGCATCGGCAACCCGCCGCTCTATACGCGCAACTTGACCGCGCTGATGATTAAAAAAAGACAGGAAGAGTTTTCGCATTTGCCGGCTCTTGATATAAAAATTGTAGAAAACGACGAGCGCGTACGGCTCGGCGCAGTCCTTGTGCGCTTTTTTGGCGTTACCCACTCCATTCCCGATTCAATGGGAATTATTATAGAAACCCCGCACGGCAATATCGTAAACCCTGGCGACTTTAAGCTTGACCATACGGACGGAGTGGTGAGCGAGAGCGAAGAGAAAGCGTACGCGCTCTTTGACAAAGAAAAGACGCTTTTACTTTTGGGTGAATCCACTAATGTGGAAAATCCGGGCTTCTCTACCCCCGAAGCGCTTGTCGGTCAAAACCTTGCGGAAATTGTGCGCACGACCAAGGGGCGGCTTATCGTGAGTATGTTTGCCTCCCATGTCACGCGTCTTGCGAAAGTAATTGAGGCATGCGAGCAAAACAACAAGAAAGCGGTGATTGAGGGAAGGAGTATGCGAAATAACATAGACATATGTATTGCCGCGGGGCTTTTGAAGCCGAAAGAAGGCGTCATAATCCGCTCCGAAGATATGGCGAACTACCCGCCCGACCGGCTCGTCGTTCTCGCGACCGGCGCGCAAGGCGACGAGTTTGCGGCAATGATGCGCATTGCGACCAAAACGCACAAGACGATGCACTTGTTGCCGACCGACACGGTAGTGCTCTCCTCTTCCATCATTCCAGGCAATGAGCGGAGCGTAGAAAAATTGAAAGACAACATTGCGCGGCACGGCGCGAAAATTGTGCATTACCGCACTTCTGAAATGTATATCCACTCCACCGGGCACGGCAACCGCGCCGAGCTTGAGTGGCTCCACAAGAAAGTGAAGCCGAAGTTTTTCGTCCCAACACACGGCAATCATTACCGCCTGCGGCTCCACGCCGAGCTTGCGCAGTCGCTCGGTATGCCGAAAGAGAATATGGTGATAGCCGACAACGGCTCGCTCATAGATATTGCCGCGGACGGACAATCCATAAAAACCTACAAAGAAAAAGCACCGGCGAACCCGATTATGGTAGACGGGTTTGCGATTGGCGGCGTGCAGGAAGTGGTGCTTCGCGATCGGCAAATGCTTTCGGAAGACGGGATGTTCGTGATTATCGCGAGCGTGAACGGAATAAACGGAAAACTCCGCAAGTCGCCCGACATTATTTCGCGCGGATTTGTGTATTTACGCGAATCGCAAGATCTCTTAAACCAAGCCCGCATCATTATCAAAAAGACCATTGAAGACGCGGCGGCAGGCCAGCACCCCATCAACTTTGACTATATTAAAGACACGGTAACCGATAATGTGTCGCGTTTCCTCTTCCAAAAAACCGCCAAACGCCCCGTCGTGATCCCGGTGCTGATTGGGGTCTAAATTAATATCTTTCTTTCCATCAGAAATTTCTCAACCGCGGATTTGTCGGCGTCGGCGAGGATTTCGCCATTGAGATCTAGGGTTGGCGTTTTTTCTTGACCGCTTTTTGCGCGCAATTCGTCGAAATACACGGCGTTGCCGCGTACTTCGCGCTCTTCAAATTCAACTTTTTTATCGCGCAAAAATCCGAGCACATCTTTGCACCACGGGCAACCGGTTTTGGTGTAGACAATAAGCATACCAACAGTATATACTAACTATAGAGGAGGCGTCGGGAACGCTTGCGGCGGAGAGAGTAATCTCTCCGCCGCTTTTTTGTACGGGACACACCCGATGTTTGCCGCCTATCAACATCGGGTGTGGATACGAGCGAGAACTTTTACTGCGTATTCAATATCTTTCTTTGTCGTTACGCGGCCGAGGGTGAAGCGGAGCGTGCTCTCGGCGCGCGCGCTAGTGCCGCCGAGCGCGCGCGCTACATACGAAACCTTTTCGTCTTTGAGGCATGAGCTTTTTGTAGATACTGCAATACCATGCGCATCTAGTTGAAGTGTCAGCATCTCGGTGTCAATTCCGGGAAGCGAGATATTCAAGTTGTTC
>JAUYPY010000012.1 GCA_030697445.1 bacterium
ACGAGCCAACTATATGACCCGTTTCGTGAGAAGTAACCCCTATCTAATCTAAAAGGCTTTCAGTTTCCTCAAGAGATTTGCTTCCCGCCTGCCACAAGATTTTGGCGGTTGCGTTCCCATTTTGGAACCAAGCCAGACCCAACCGCTTCTGGACTTTGAGAAACTGCGCCAATGCCTTCTCAATATTCTTAATGTCGGAAAGAGCCAGTACATCCTTTTCGTCACACATAATTGCCACAATCAACTTTTTACGCGCAGCCCTTGACTCCAGCCGTGTGGTCTCAAGTTTTTCATGTGTTTTTGCATATCGTTCGTCAATCTTAGTTGCCATACGGTATTCCTTTCATCGTTCAAATCCAAAGTAAGTATGCACGCTTATGCGCATTAGTCAACAAAGCAAGATGTGAAACTGCGCTCGGAATGTTATGCTGTGCGTATGATTGACGCAAAAGAAATTGAACATTTGGCGGAACTTGCGCGGATTGAGGTGGGTAAGGAAGAGACGGTGGCGCTTGCGAAAGATATTGAGGCGATTTTGGGGTATGTAACTCTGGTTCAGAAAGTGGCCGGAGGGACTGAAGTACCGGACGGACATACAGAACATACGCCGGTGAATGTTATGCGCGAAGATGTAAATCCGCATGAGAGTGGCATCTATACAGATGCGCTTCTCTCTCTCGCGCCCGAGCGCGATGGACAATATGTAAAAGTGAAAAAGATTTTATGATTGATCTCAAAAATCTCACTGTAAAAAAGGCACATACCGCGTTTATAAAAAACGAGTATTCTGCTTTGGATTTGTCGGAGGCGTATCTGAAAAACATTGAAGCGAAAAACAAGGAGCTTAACGTTTATCTTGAAGTGTTTGATGATGTCCGCGAACAGGCAAAAGAAGCGGATAAAAAGATAAAAGCAGGGAAGGCGGAAATGCTTACCGGTATTCCACTTGCGATAAAAGACAATATTTTGATACAAGGCAGGCGAGTTGGCGCGGCGTCAAAAATACTTGATGGGTATGTGGCGCCGTATGATGCGACGGCGATAAAGAAATTAAAAGACGCCGGAGCAGTTTTTCTAGGACGCACTAATATGGATGAGTTTGCAATGGGTGGTTCCACTGAAAACTCTGCGTATGGCGTTACGAAAAATCCTAATGACACGAGCCGTGTGTCTGGCGGTTCAAGCGGCGGCTCCGCCGCCGCGGTCGCGGCGGATATGGCGCTCGCGGCGCTCGGTTCGGACACCGGCGGGAGCGTGCGCCAGCCCGCGAGCTTTTGCGGAGTGGTCGGATTCAAACCAACCTATGGCACCGTCTCGCGTTCCGGACTCATCGCGTTCGGTTCATCGCTTGATTGCATTGGCCCGATTACGAAAACCGTGGAAGACGCGGAAATAGTTTTTGATTGCATTCGCGGAGAAGATTCTTTGGATAGTACATCTGTTGAACTTCCAAAAACTAATTCTAAACATCCAACCAAAGAATTGAAAATTGGAGTGCCTAGGGGTTTTGTTGAAGCAGATGGGATAGATTCGGAAGTGCTGAAAAATTTTAATGAATCGCTTGAGGGCTTGAAAAAAACTGGAGCAAAAATAGTTGATGTGGATGTGCCGAGCTTGCAATACGCGCTTGCGTGCTATTACATTATTGCACCCGCCGAAGCGTCGGCGAACCTCGCACGGTTTGACGGGGTTAAATATGGTCCACGGCTTTCTGGCGAGAACGGAATCGGCGATTACTTCAAAACCCGCGCTCTTTTTGGGCCCGAAGTGCGCCGCCGCATTATCTTAGGAACCTATGTGTTATCAGCCGGGTACTACGATGCGTATTACGGCAAGGCGCTAGCGGCGCGCAGTGCTATTTGTGCGGATTTTGCGCGTTCGTTTGAAAAAGTTGATATAATAGCCGTGCCAACTTCGCCAACCCACGCGTGGAAAATAGGCGAGAAGTCCGACCCGCTCTCGGTGTATCTTGCAGATATTTTTACGGTAACGGCAAACATCGTGGGCATACCGGCGATTTCGGTTCCTTCCGGCAAAACAAAATCAGGGCTTCCGCTTGGGCTTCAATTAATAGCGCCGGTTGGTTATGACCAAAAACTTTTTGATGTATGCAAATCAATTTTCTAAATCCAGAGTATTTATTTAAAAAAGTGTATGACGCAATCAGCGCCACAACGCTTCTGCCGCTTTTGGTGTTTTTCTTGGAATGGTTACGCGAGTTTCTAGTTCGCATCAGCGGCATTTCTACCGGCGTGTCTCTTGTGCTTTTGACCGGCATCGGATATTCCATTATCCGCATTCGCCAGATTCGCGCGAGAGAGGTTGCTACATTTGCAGGGTTGGTTGAAATTGCGCCCGCGCGCGCGGAGGGTGTGGGGGAGGAAGGGCCGCGCAATCCGAAATGGGAAAAGGTGCAGGCGCATATCAATTCTGAAAATGCGGGGGATTGGCGGCTTGCGATTCTGGAGGCCGATATTTTGTTGGACGAACTGCTTGATGCACTCAAATACCGCGGAGAATCAATCGGCGAAAAATTAAAGAAGATTGAGCCGAGCGACTTTACGACGCTCAATCTCGCGTGGGAAGCGCACAAAATTCGCAATCACATTGCACACGAAGGGAGCGAGTTCCTCCTCTCCGACCGCGAAGCAAAACGCGTGATTAAACTCTACGAGGAGGTGTTCAAGGAGTTTCAGTATATATGAAAACAGATTCGCTGAAAGAAAAAATCTTGCAGTGGTTCTTAGATTGGGCGAAGTTGAAGCCACGCATCCATTTTACAGAGTCCGATGTTTATTTTAAGGAACGGCAGATTTGGTGGGCGAGCATTGGACAGAATATCGGCAGCGAGGAGAACGGAAAGCACGGAAATTTTGAACGGCCAGTTATCATTTTTAAAAAGTTCAACCCGCAGACATTTTTGGCGGTCCCAATTTCAACGCACGCCAAAGAGGGTGCACACCGACTTGTGTTTATTAATAATGATGCGCGTTTTATCGCCAATCTTTCGCAAATGCGCGTACTGAGCAGTAAGCGACTCCTGCGGTTTGTCAGAATGATGCCATCCATGGATTATAAAAATCTGATAAAGATGTATCGTGGAGTGTTATAAAAACGGCGCCCCCTTTCGGGGGCGCCTCGGAACTCCTTGCGGAGTCAAAGTGTATTGAAGAGTATAGTCGATTCCATAATAAAGTCAAGTACTAGTGGGGATAAGTAGCCACTCGGAATGTCGCTTTTTATATCCAGTCATTTTGCAAAATGTCTGTATAAGCTGAAATAACTGTGATTTCTCCGTTCGTTATTTTTTGGAGATAATAATATTCTCTAATCCTGCAAAGCCGGATGAAAGGCAAGCCGTAGAAAAACAAATAGCAAAAATTACTCCAATTTCAAAACCAAATGCATTGTACACAACGAAAGATGAAATAAAAGTGACGAAAAGAACTGTTAAAAGCACTTTTAAAACGTTAGATTGTTCCTGCATATTTTTATTTATTCTTCATTATCTAAAATAGTAAACCTTTACAACAAGCATACACCCATTGCGCGGAAAAGAAAAGAGGGTATGATGGTTAAGTTAGTTATATCGCGGGGTGGAGCAGCCTGGTAGCTCGCAAGGCTCATAACCTTGAGGTCGTTGGTTCAAATCCAACCCCCGCAACACTTCGACTTTGCTCCGAAAAACAGCAGAAATGCCGGTTTTTTTGTTTGAGTTTGACTTGTAAGCACGAACATGCTATATTTAGCATGTTCAATGGGATGGTCTTGTTGAGTAATAAAGCTCTTTTTCCAACGAAAAACCGAGCCAGAAGGAGGACCTATGGAAACCCTTAACCCCGTGGATCTTTCCATGATAGTTGTCCTATCCGGGATTTATATCTTTTC
>JAUYPY010000003.1 GCA_030697445.1 bacterium
TGAGTGAGCGCAAGCATACGCGAAAGATACGATTCCGGATTCGCTTGTAGCGCTTGTGGACTTCCTTCTTCAACAATACGGCCTCCGTCAAGCGCGATGATACGGTCGGAATCAAGTACGCTTGAAAGGCGGTGCGCGACAATAACAACCGTCAGCGCGCCACGCACGCGCGCAAGCATTTCTTTGTCTACGCTCTCCGACTCCGCATCTAACGCGCTTGTCGCTTCGTCTAAAATTAGAATTGCCGGTTTCCGCGCAAGGGCGCGCGCTAGGGCAATTCGCTGGCGCTCGCCGCCGGAAAGCCGCGTGCCGCGCTCGCCGACAATTGTCGCGAGGCCTTTCGGCAAAGAGCGTATAAAACCTTCTATGCCGGTTTTTCTGCACGCATCTAAAATATCCTCGTCGGAAACGGATGCATCGTAAAAACGGATGTTTTCGGAAATTGTGTCATTCCGCAAAAATACTTCTTGCGCAACATACACCACTTTTCGCCGCCACTCGGCAAAGCTTATTTCACGCACATCAACGCCGTCCAGTGTGATGCTCCCCGACGATGGCGTGAGAAGCCCGAGCAAAATATCGACGAGAGTCGTCTTGCCCGCGCCCGATGGTCCTATAATGCCGACGCTCTCGCCCTTTCGCACCGTAAAAGAAATGCCTGAAAGCGCGGGAGTTCCGCCGCCATAACTAAATTCGGCATCGGTAACGGCGATTTCGCGCTCAAAGAGAAATGCCTGCGTGCCGCGCACAGGGGGCGTGTGGAGCTTCGCCTCGCGCAGAGCGGCAAGAAACTCCTCAGCGGCGGGCAACATTTCGAGCGTCGTTGAAAAACCCGACTGCATATTATTGATGTTGCCGAAGATGCGGTTGATAAGATAGATAATCGCAACGAATGACACAAGGTCAAACGAGAGGTATTGATACGAGACCGCAAACACCACGAGAATAAAAACAACGCTAACAGGCTCAAAGGAAAGCTTGGTCGTGAGTTTAATGCAGTGCTTGCGAAATTCCGCCTGTTCCGTGCGCTGAAACAAAGCGCGCACTGATTTCGCGACGGGGCGCTCCACACCGAGCGCTTTGACTGTCTTCACGCCCGCGAGCGTCTCCGCAAGCGCGTGGGATATCTGTTTGCTCAGGGTAAGGAGTTCGCCGGTCAGGCGCCGTATCTTTCGAATAAGCGGCAAGAGCGCCAGTACGAGTCCCGCGCCTAAAAACGCGGTCAACACGGTAATCTGCCACGAGAGCATCAAGGAAATCGCCAGGAAGGTAAGCGAACTTCCCGCCGATAAAATGAAGCCAAGAATATCGTCAAAAAGCCGCGCCGCCTGCTTGACATCGGACATCACGACATGGTTCAGGTGTCCAATTTTCTGCCGGCGCAGATACGAAAAGTCGGCTCCCAAAAACGCCTCGTACAAGCGGCGGCGCATTTCGGTTTTATACTGCGCGGTAATGCGCGCGCGCAAATATCCTGACACAAACAGCGTGGCGGTCTTGAAAAGAAATGCCGCAAAGGTAACGGCGAGCAGGGTCTGAAATGAAAGCGTAATCCCCGCAAAAGACAGTGCTTTGGATATGAATGCGAGCGCAAAGTTTGAACCGAGGTCCCCTCCTTTTACAAAAACCGTGAAGAGCGGTATGAGCAAGCTGATCCCCACTCCCTCCAAGAAACCTCCGAAAATCCCGAGGCCGGCAAGCCCAAAAAGCCGCAAATGATAATCTGCGTAGAGCTCGCGAAGCAGGCGCCATATTTTTGTAAAACGCAATGTCATACAAGTTGTTCAAACGCTTCATAGACCGCGGAAACGGAAATCGCTTCCACTGCCGCGCGGCGCGCGGCGGCTGAACCTGGCCGTTTTATTACAAACGATGAAGGCGTATGCTTCGGAGGCGGAAGCACTTGCGCACTTCGCTCGTCATTGGGCGGCTGTTCATTCGGTTCAACCGGACCGATGATGTCTACCAAAGGAACGCCGAGCGCATGTGCGATGTAAATAAGCCCGGTATCCACAGCGATAAACATATGGAGCTTTTTGATAAGCGACGGCAACTCTTCCAGAGAAAACTCGGTTGCGGCAACTGCTCGTTCCCCGCGCTTCATCATACCTACAACTTCATTTACCGCCTGCAAATTACGCGCGCTGTCTATAAAAATAGTACGCGCTTCGCCGCTTTCAACAATTCGGTCTGCGAGTTCCGCAAACCGTTCCGGCGGCCATTCTTTAATTCGATTGCCGGCCGTTACAGTAATACCTATGCGAAGTTGAGCGTCGGCAAATTTCTTCACGCGAAGAAACTCCTTCACCTTCTGTTCGCCTTCAGGAGTTGTAAAAACCTCTTTTACAGGAAGCGCGTATGGCACTCTAAGCGGAACAAGAAGCCGCAAATAGTGAGCTTGCAAGAATGAACAGTGTTCATAGCGCACGGAGCGCGTATTCCACCAATCGGTTAGTATTTCAACAAGCGTCCGTGGGCGCACTACTGTTTTTATCCGCACCGGCGCGGCGCTCCAAAGCGCCGCCAAACTGCCAAACGGATTATTTGCAAGCGCAATCGCATAATCAAACTTCTGCTGATAGAGAAACAAAAAAAACCGCCCGCGGCCCCAAAAACCCTTGAAAGGTGCATCATTCATCACAATCAGTTCGTCAATGCGCGGATTGTGACGCACGATGCCAGCCGCGTTTTTTGCAACAAGCACCGAAAGACGGCAGTGAGGATACTGTAGTTTAAGCGCGCGAAATACTGGGGTCGCGCACACCAAGTCGCCAACCCTTGTCATAATTGGAATCACCAAAATCCGCGCCTCTCGCGGCGCGCGCATTCGCGCGCGCCGCAAAAACCCAACAAAAAAAAGCACGGGCGATAGAACCATACCAAGCGTCGCGTAAAAAATAAACCGACATCGTTCTCCGAAAAGCATATATTTTACTTCTATTTTTTCGTTACAATATAATCGTGTAGCACCAGCGCGTCCATTTCCGTATTAAGAAAACACCGCAATGCATCTTCCGGCGTTTCTACTATCGGCTCGCCTGCATCGTTGAATGAAGTGTTTAAGACAAGGGGTACGCCGGTTTCTTTTTCAAACGCCTTAAGCAATTCATAGTACGGCTTGTTTGCGTCAATCGTGACGGACTGAATGCGGCAACTGCCGTCCACATGCACAATAGACGGCACGAGGGCGCGTTTTTCTTTCACGACCGGCGCGGCAAGAAGCATAAAAGGACTTGGGTGTTCTAACTCAAACCACTCTCGCTGTTTCTCCGCAAGCACGCTCGCCGCAAACGGACGCCACGGTTCGCGGTGTTTTACTTTTTTGTTTATTATGTTCGCCATTTCCGGATTACGGGCATCGCCGACAATAGAACGATTGCCGAGCGCGCGCGGACCGTATTCGCTTCCGTCCTGAAACCAACCAACAATTTTTCCATCTGCAATCAACTTCGCCGCATCCGTTGAAATGTCCGAAGAACGGCGGACAATGATTTTGTCTTTGTAGGTGTCAAGCGCAGCTACAATTTCTTTTTCTGTATATGAACGGCCAAGTGACGCCGACTTCATTTCCCAAAAGCGCGGCAGACTTGCAATCATATGTGCACCCCACAAGGCGCATCCGAGCGCAATGCCGGTATCGGAAGCAGCCGGCTGAACAAAGAGCCGCTTAAAACCGACATCCTCAAGAAACCGCCGATTGGCGTCAATGTTCAGCGCGACGCCGCCTGCAACGCATAGGTTTTCTGCCGCAGTTATCGCTTTTATCTTTTTCCCCCACCCAACCATCACACGCTCAAGCACTTCCTGCCCCGCCCGCGCGACCGCCGCATAGTATGGTTCCGGCAACGGTGTGTGCCTCTCACGCATTGGCTTTTCAAAACGGATTTCTTGAAATACCGCAGGTTCTATTAGTACGCTTTCGCCAAGTGGAGAAAAACGGAGCCATATATGAAAAAGCCCGGACACCTTGGCAAACATTCGGAGATACGAGAGAAGGCGCGGCTCCCGTTTTTTTGCAATCGTGCCTTCCCCTTCAAAACGAAGCAGTGGATTGCAAAAAAATTGCCCGTCTTTTTCCACAAACCACCGCTCGGGCGGATACGCGTTCAATACGCGCATATCTCCATATGGAGCCAGCCCCATCATTTTTCCCTCATTGTAATGCCCGAAGTTGAGATATTCTTCGGAAATAAGAGAATAAAACTTACCAACACCAGTTGTGTATGGAAAACGCGTTTTACGCCGAATATGCATCGTTTTATGAATCTCCGTTAGCCGATTACCGGTGCCGCGATAGAGCGTTTCCGTTTCCGTGCCAACCACCCCGAGGTTTGTCGCCATTTTTTCTCCAGCTCCGTCAACCACCAGCACCGCCGCATCCTCAAATGGTGAGCAGAAAAACGCGTGCGCCGCGTGCGCGTCGTGATGATTGACGATGTGAATTTTCGCACGGGAGAATGAATCGCCGCAGCCGCGCTCCAAAAGTTCACGCATACGAATACCTTCGGTACGCCCAATCTGGTCAATGACCACCATATCAATGTCCGAATGCGAGAGGCCGCACTCTTTGAGGCAGTACGCGATGGAGCGCGCGGGGAAAATGTTGTGCGAGTGCTTCACGCGGCAGAGCCGCTCTTCGGCAATCGCCACCACGCGCTTCCCCGCAATGAGTGCGGCCCCCGTATCGTGGGAAGTAATTTTTATACCAAGAATGTTCATCGTCTTCAATTTAACTTTTAATAGCGCTTAGCACAACTTCCAAAAGCCGCTCGCTTGCACGGCCGTCGTTTCCGTACGCTTGTTCATTAGCAACCTGTTCTTGTGCTTTTTGGTCAGCATCTGGATTTTCCAACAAGCGGAAAAGTGCGGAGCGGAGCGCCGGTATATCGTACACCGCCGGTATACCTTCTGCGACAAGTGGCTGAATGTGGTCAAGTTCATGTAAGCGCGCAACACTTTTCCAAAACGGCGTTGGCTTCGGGTCGCACCCAAGCAAAATTACCGTCTTGCCTAAAACAAGCGCGTCAACCGCAATGCTTGAAAATACAGTAAGAACGATGTCGCTCCCGCAAATTGTCTCAACAAGACGGATGTCGTCTGCCGCGCTCAATTCCGTTACTTTTATTGCTTTACCGCCATCGCCGAACCTCGTACCAGGCCGTTCTATGACCACATTATTCGGCATTGTCTTTTCATCAAGAAAAACCGTGTCTGTTGGCGGCATACGCACAAAGAGAATGTGCGAATCGGGAATAACGCGCGCGAGAAGCCGTATCATTCCGTCATCAAATCCCCTGCCAACTTCACCATCGCCAACTTTTATAATCCTATCGCCCAATGGGGAGTAAAGAATGATGCGTTTACCTCGCACCAGCCACTCTGCTTTCAGCGCGTTTAAGTTCGGACACTTGTAGCGGTCGTAGTGTGGAACGCCAACGACGCGAATGATTTTCGGCGAAATGTTGTGAATTTCAACAGCTTCTCTTTTTACAATCTCATTGTTGACGACCAGCGTATCCGGTATGACTCGGAATCCACCTTTGGTAGTCAAATTATCCCAAGAGCGCACCATTCCGATTGTCGCGATACCGCGGCATTTTGCTTCGTTGGTAATGCGAGAATCTGCAGACCCAAACACATCGGTAGAAAAGACAAGCAACGGTTTCCACTTTTCAAAGAGTTCCGCATATGCGTTTTTCGGCATAATGAGCCGATAGAGAAATGGGATGAGCGGACGCAAAAATAGCGCGAACGGGCGCAGTGCCCGTATGAGCCATGGCCGTTCAAAACCGATACGCATCTTTTGCATAATAGTAAGCGAACGCGTACGCACCGCCGCCGTTGCGAGGTCCTTGAAGAATGCATCTAGGCGGCGTATGCGCCCAGGCACGCCTTCAACAAACACATTTACTGCGCCGTATTCTTTTTGTAAAAAGTCCTTCTTTTTTTCTGGACATACGATTACAATGCGCGCGCCAGGCGCCTTTTTAAGCATTCCAAAAAACGGCGCCGACAAAATATTGCGCGAAACGAACGGGTGGAAACTGGTAATAATAATTGTTTTCATTTTGAGTACGCCGCGCTTCTTTTCTGTAATGTCTTTTCAAACACCGTCTGCATATCTGCCGCGTACTTTTTCCATGAAAGATTCGCTCGAACAAACGCCGCGCCGTCCTTATTCAATCGTTCGTAGAGTGCGCCGTCGTACGCAAGCTTTCTGACCGCGCGCGCAATGGAAGCCGGGTTCCCCGGCTCAATAAAGAGCGCGGTCTCGCCGTCTTTGAGCACTTCCGCCGCGCCGATGGTTTGTGAGATGACGGCTGGCAACCCGGTCGCGAGCGCTTCAAACACCGCGAGCCCCCATGTCTGCATATGCGCGGCTGAAATAAATATATCGCTTTGATAGTACGCCGACAAAAGTTCCGCATCGCTCACAACACCCGAGAAAGTTACGGAGTTTTCCAAGTGTAATTCGCGCACCAGCTCACGCAATTTCTCATAATAGGCGCGCGCGATGTCGCGGTGCATATAATCTCCGACAATCTGCAGATGCGCTGAATACCCCGCATCGTGCAAGAGCGCGACGACGCGGATAATGTCTTCAAATCGGCGGTGAATATAAAAAATGCCGTGCGTCAAAAGACGGATTTCTTTGCTTTTGTCCAAAGGCGCGCGGGCGCGGAACGGAAACCGTTCCGCGGAAACGCCAGAACGCACCACGACACTATCGCGCCATGTCTCTCGTTTCAGAATCTGCGTGGTCCGTTCATTCAGCACCGCAATCTGGTCAATACTTTTCCAAAACACTCTCCGTTCATAAAAGTCGCGCAGGCGGTAGAAAGGCATTTTAAAAATACTTTTACGCTTCCTGCCAAAAAGCGGAGCGTCGAAGAGCGACCATGAGGCGGTATGCAAGTCGTTCAACATAAGCACGGCAGGCGTGTGCGGGTGGCGTTTTTTGAAATAATACGCGGTGCGGCAACTTGTCTGGTCGTGCGGATTCAAAATCTCCGTATCATCCGGAATCAGCGCGGCGAGGCGCCGCGCGAGACGATTGTCATACGCGGATTGCAGCAAAAAACCGATAAACGGCACACGAAAGAACTTTTTGTAAAATGGCGGCGGTATTTCTGGAAGCGACACTACCGGCAACCCGCGCACCTCGTCCGGAAAACAAGTGGCGGGATTGAAGCGAAACGAATACAACACCGCATCAAAACCAGCGACGCGCAGTTCGCGCGTCAAATTGATTGCCTGCCGCTCCCCGCCGCCGGAAACAGAAAGCGCCGCTTGGATGATTGCAATACGCATATCCGTACAGAATACAACGAAAATACATTGCTGTTTGTTAGATTGAAAGAAGTCTTTCGGCAATACGCTTGCTTGCTTTGCCGTCCAGTTTGTAGCACAATTCCTCGCACATTTGCGTGCGCGCTTCAGCGTCAAGCGACGGGTTGTCCAAATAACGCGCAAGGATTTTCTGAAGTTCCGAAAAATTAAATGCCTCCTTAAGCGCGCCGAAGCGAATGACATCTTGAAAGTGCTCAAACCCGCGGAAGCGTTTTATGGAACGATAAAATGGGCGCGCCGAATGTCCGTCAAACGGCGCCGCGACAATCGGCCTTCCCAAAATAGCCGCTTCAAGAAGCGCGGTTGAATATACTGCCATTACCGCGTGCGCGTGGCGCAAGATATTTACAAAAAGCGTGAGTTCGTCAAGATAATTCGGTAATTTTGTATCGTAGAAAAACACTCTCGGATGTTCCTTGAAGCGGTTAAACTTCACGACATCAAACGCCTTATCTCTCCCGCGCGAACCCAAGTATGGGCGAATGACGAGATAAGTATGGCTACCAAACGCACCCGAATCAATGGAACGGAGTATTTCTGAAATAATGTCGGTTTCATCGGGGCAATACGCGCTTCCCGACACATACATAATGTAGCGGGCGTTCGGCGGAAACCCCATATGCGCCAGTATGTCGGCGCACGGACGAACAAACCGTTGGTCAACCAAAAAATCGTACTGCGGGTAACCGACAACGGAAATCTCATCCTGCCGATAACCTTGAAACGCGATTGCCGCGTGTTTCATTTGTTCGCTCGCAGAAAGAAAATGCGTCGCGCGGAATGGAAGGTAGTATTTGTCTATATGATCCCACCCTGCAGAGATGCCAAGCGTCGGCACGCATTGCCGCCGCGCTTCCGGCAAAATGTGCCGGTCAAAACGATTGTACAAACTGGAGACCAAAATGGCGTCGGGTCGATAGTGCTCAAAA
>JAUYPY010000006.1 GCA_030697445.1 bacterium
AACGGCGCACAGGCATGTAAGGTCTTCTGGCAAGTTGGAAGTTCTGCAACACTCGGTACTAATTCAACATTCAAAGGAAACATCTTGGCGTTAACGTCTGCAACGCTCACAACTGGCGCAAATGTAGAGGGTCGCGTGTTAGCGCAAAATGGGGCGGTGACTTTAGACACAAACACCGTCACGACAGCAACTTGTGTCGTGCCTCCAGTGAGCGCCGCGGCGGCAGAAGCCGCCGCGGCTAAGTTGACAGGCAATTCAAGTAGTGGGTCTTTCGCCCCCTTGCCGCTTATAAATGTCACAAAAATACCAAGCCCGCTCGCATTGCCGGGTGGAAAGGGAACGGTAACATACACCTATGTTGCAACAAACATAGGTCCCATCGCGATGATTGGTGTGTGGGTGAAAGATGATAAGTGTAGTACAGTAAATTTTGTTTCTGGCGATAGTAATAACAATTCTATACTTGATATAAATGAAGCGTGGACATATCGCTGTACTAAAACAGTGCTAAAAACAGAAACAAACACTGCAACGGCTCACGGTCAGGCCGGCGGTTGGGATGCGTACGATAGTGCAAACGCAACCGTCGTAGTCGGCGTAGCATTACCGCCGCCATTAATCCATTTAGTTAAGATACCGAGCGCGTTTGTTCTTTCTGCGAGCGGCGGACCGATCACCTACTCGTATAAAGTTACCAACCCCGGTACGGCGCCACTCAGCAATGTGAGCGTTGTTGACGACAAATGCCCCGGACTTCCTGGCCGTGTCGCAGGACACCCGGGAGACCTAAATAAAAATAACTTGCTTGAAAGCAATGAAACATGGTCGTTTACTTGTCAGACCTATCTCTCAAAAACAACCACAAACATCGGAACCGCCGAAGGACATGCAAACGGTTTGACCGCAATTGACTTCTCCCCCGCGACCGTCGTGGTGTCTGCACCCGGCCTCCCTAATACAGGAATCGATCCGAACGGAAAAAACATTCCGTGGAATATCATCGCGCTTACCGCTCTTGCGGGAGTAGTGATGTTCCTTTATGCAACCAAAAAAACACAGGCGAACCGATAAGTTCGTAACTATTTTTGCGGGTGCCGTACTTCTGTTCGTCTTGTTGGATAATACGGCACCAAAAAAGATAGCGGGTACGACGCTTGCCGCAATTGCGGCAAGCGTCGTTGTGCCGGAAAAACAAATACAAATTGAACAAAAGCGTTATGGATTGCCCACACGCCTTATCATTCCGAACATTGCCGTAGATGCCAAACTGGAATATGTAGGCCTCACGCCAGATGGAATAATGGGTGTGCCGAAAGAGCAGTCGCGCGCCGCATGGTTTAACTTGGGGGTCCGCCCCGGAGAAATCGGCAGCGCGGTTATCGCCGGACATTACGGATGGAAAGACGGCAAAGTGTCAGTGTTTGATAATCTGCGTGCGTTGAGTACGGGCGACAGAGTGTCTGTCGAAGACAGTACTGGAAGAATTACAACTTTTGTCGTGCGTGAAATAAAAGAATACGATCCAAAGGCGGACGCGTCGGCAGTATTTAACTCGTACGACGGGATAGCGCACCTCAATCTTATTACTTGCGAAGGCGTGTGGGATGCCGTTTCTAAAAGTTACCCCAAACGCCTCGTGGTGTTTGCCGATAAAATACCAACAGACTATATTTCCATCGAGCAATAATTCTTGCTACAGTAGGTCTTGGCGTCGTCGCACAAACACCTGCGCCCGGGTGGCGTAATTGGCAGCCGCGCCTGACTTAAGATCAGGTTCCGTAAGGAGTGTGGGTTCAACTCCCACCCCGGGCAAAAAGATATCCGCCCAGTAGGATTCGAACCTACGACCCACCGATTAAGAGTCGGTTGCTCTACCAACTGAGCTATGGGCGGTTGATAAAAAATGATAACAGATTTACAGTGTGTACTCAATGGGCGGGTGGTGAAATGGCAGACACGCCAGCCTTAGGAGCTGGTGCCGCAAGGCATGGAGGTTCGAGTCCTCTCCCGCCCATAAAGCAAAGCGCACAGTTTTGTGTTAGATTATTTTCATTGCCGGATCATCTAACGGTAGGATAATGGACTCTGAATCCATTCATCTTGGTTCGAATCCAAGTCCGGCAGTTACGAGTTTTATTCCCCATCCTTCTCCCCCTCTTGCGGCGCGGGATTGTGATGCGTGCTGTCTGGACAATTACACGGAGTGAGCGGCTCTCCCTCTTTCTTGCAATCCTCCACCTGACATACGCCGGGGTTGCTTGATTCCCCATGACACTCGCCAGTACAAATATAGTGTTGCATAGAAAAATAGTATCATATCTTGCAAAAAACTTATACACAGGAAGCCGCATACATGGATGTACAAACAGCGCTATACTTTACCTATGAACCGCGTGAATCCCAACAAAACTGGAATGGCGCTTGGGGCCTTCGCTGGTCTTGCGCACCTTCTCTGGTCAGTCGTGGTTGCAATGGGTCTGGCTCAAGTGTGGATTGATTGGGTCTTAGAGCTTCACATGATTGAGCCGTTCTACTTCGTCGGAGAATTCTCGCTCGGCACTGCCGCAACACTCGTTGTCGTTACAACGATCGTCGGCTATGTCGTCGGCTGGGTTCTCGGCAACTTGTGGAACTGGGCGCATCGCAACTGATAATCTGGAAACCAGAAACTGGATACCAGATTAATAAAAAGAGGGAACAGCGCATAAAAATCTGCGTTTTGGTATACTTTTGTTGCCTACATGGAACTTCTTTTTTTAAATGTACTCATTTTGTGGCCGCCGCTCGGCTATATTCTGATTTTTCTCGGTATGATGCTTGAGGGCGATCTGACTCTTTTTACCGCGGCGTTTCTAACCGCGATGGGGCTTTTTAACCCTGTTATGGCGATTGCGGTTGCCGTTGTTGGGTTTTTGCTCGGAGATTGGCTGTGGTACGAAGCGGGAAAGCATATCCATCGGCTCCCCGCATTTATCGCAACGCGCGTTGAAAAGTTTGCACGGCCATTTGATGAGCGACTGTCGTCGCGGCCCTTTCACACCATTTTGTTTGCGAAGTTCGCCTACGGCATCCATCACCTTATCCTGTTGCGTTCCGGCGCGACAAAGCTTTCTCTCTCCCGTTTTCTCATTTCAGATATTTCTGCATCAATAATTTGGTTTGCGATTGTCGGCTCGCTCGGCTATTTCTCCGGGTACTCCTTTTTCGGCGCCGGAGCATATCTTAAGTTCGGCGAAGTGGCGATTCTCATTGGTTTTATCGGTATCGTCGCCGCAGAACGGCTCATCGCCTATCTTTCAAAAAAATCATAGTGTTTTTATTTCTTCTTCGCGCGGCGGTCAGCGGCGGATTTGAGGAAGGCGGTGAAGAGCGGATGCGGGGCGAGCGGGCGCGATTGAAACTCTGGGTGGAATTGCGTACCGAGGAAAAACTGGTGCACTTTTCGCGGCAATTCTGCAATCTCCATAAGCACGCCGTTTGGCGAAGTGGCGGAGAACACCATACCAGCTTTTTCCAAATGCCCGATATATTCCGGATTTACTTCATAGCGGTGACGGTGCCGTTCTGAAATTATTTCTTTGCTGTACGCCTTGTGTGCAATCGTTCCTCCTTTGATGCGTGCTTCATATGCGCCAAGCCGCATCGTCGCGCCATACTTCCCTTCTTCCATATGCTTCTTTTGTTCCGGCATAATGTCTATTACCTTGTGCGGAGCTTCTTTGTTTATTTCCGTCGTATTCGCGCCCGCGAGCCCCGCCACATTCCGCGCGTATTCCACGACCGCGAGCTGCATACCGTAGCAAAGCCCGAAATATGGAATTTTGTTTTCGCGCGCAAACTGAATTGCTTTAATCTTCCCCTCAATCCCCGTCTCGCCGAACCCGCCAGGAACAATGATGCCATCGTACTGCTTGAGAGATGTAACATCGCTTCCATCTTTTTCGTAATCCTTTGCATTGAGCCAGTGCAAAACCGCCTTCTTCCCCACCTTTGCCGCCGAGTGCTTGACCGCTTCAATGACGGAAAGGTACGCGTCGGAGAGAACAAAGTCGCCCGTATCAAAATACTTTCCGATGACCGCGATAGACAATTCTTCTTTTGAGCCCTTTGTGCGCGCCACAAACTGTTTCCATTTTTCAAACCCATCGCGGCGCACGCGGCTTTTCAGATTGAGTGCGGAGAGAATGAGCGCACTGATATTATCTTTTTCAAAATTAAGCGGCACATCGTAAATGCTCTCTATATCGGGCGCGGAGATAACCCGTT
>JAUYPY010000011.1 GCA_030697445.1 bacterium
ATGATAGACGGCATTTCCTCGCCGCCGTTTTCAGCAACGACTCTGCCTCCCATAGCGCCCCCGAAAGAAAGTTTCAAGGCGCAGGTGATTGCTGCATCGCGGCGGCAATTTGCGATTCCGCGCGTCGTGGTGGAAGAGAAAATAAAAGTATGGCACGCGCCGACCGCGCCAACACCGCCACCAGCGGCATCTCAAGACAGGCGTCTCAGCCCAAGCGCGCCTCCGCAAGACAATCGTGGAAAAGGGTATTGGCAGGAACGGAAAAATCCTTTCCAGCCGCGTGCAAATACCCCTCCACCACCGCTACCCCCGCGTCCATCACCGCCAATTCCACTCCAGTCGCTTGAGCGAAAAAGTACTGTGCCGGAAAGCAATGGAAAATCAGCCCTCCGCGATGCACTTGCGGATGTGCTTTCAAAAGTTGATAAAACATCCAATGAATCAGTCCCTCGACAAAACTCGGGGCGGGCGATACCGTCAGAAACGGTATCGCCCGAAGAAGTAAAACGCGTACTCCGTGAAGGACTTCCGCCTGAGCCGAGTGTGAAATAGAAAAAAAAGGGGGGTCTCCCACCACCCCGTCTCGTCCGCCTTAGGCGGACTCGCCACCCCTCCTCAGTTGAGGAGGGGATTAAGGGGTGGTGGTGTTTCGTATTTATGGCTCAAAACAACGGTCTTTTGACAATTTCACCCACGGCTATTGACTTATACAATGGGTATGCTATACTATACACAGCAAGATCTTTGATAGGTAAATCACTACCGGTTCACTACAGATTAAGGTCTCTTGCCCACTTTGTGGATTAGGAGGCCCTAACTGTAGTGAACCATCAAACCAAAGAGAATATGTCAGAAACTTACGCCACAAAGTGCTTTAGGGCAATCTTTCCCACCTTCACCGCCAAAATCTTTGCGTCCATGCATTGTGACGGGCGCAACTTTGAGCTTATGTCTCGAGACAGCAAGCTTGAAGGGGCGACAATTCAAGTCCATGGCGGAGAATTTGCTTCAATCTCGAATCACACGGCGGTCTTACCGTGCAAGATGTTCAATAAGATCCCTTCTTTTTCCATAGAAAAAGACGGAGTCAGAGGACAACTCGAGGAATTTGAACCAGAAGGCGATGCCGGAAGGTTGTTCGCAACAAGTGCTAGGTAGTGAGGTGGTTACCTCATAACATCAAAAACACCACTCAAAATTTGCCGCCGACCAGCAATGGCCGGCGGTTTTTTTATTGCTGATTTTATTATTAAGCTACGCTCGTATCTTGTTGTCATAGACTCTCCCAACTATTTGCTATAGCAGATAACTGGAATAGGTGAGTTTTCTTGATTCTTTTTGGCGGTTTCGCTACTATGCGGTGATAATGTATCTCAAAATCGGCATTTTTGGTCTATTGTTTTTTCCATTTCTCGCGTTCGGAGAAGTCCGTATTACAGAAGTTATGTACGATCTTTCAGGCGCAGACGACGGACGAGAATGGGTTGAACTGTACAATAACGGTTCTGAACAGGTTGATCTCACAGGTTGGAAATTCTTTGATGGTTCAAACCATCTCTTAAACGCGCCGCCGAAAAATGGCGGTACGGGCACACTTGTAGTACCAGCGTTTTCTTACGCGATCTTGGCTGATGATGCTTCTGTGTTTACCACAGAACAGCATGTTGCGATGTCGGTGATAGATACAACGATGAGTTTGGGTCAGCAGAAAGATAAGACATATTCAGTAAAGCTACTTGATGCGAATGGCGCCACAACTAACGAGATGTCATATACAATCGGGCTGGGTGCAAACGGCGATGGAAATTCTCTTCAGTTAATTTCTGGAGCATGGAAACCAGCATCTCCGACGCTCGGTATTGCGAATACAAACGAAACAAATACTCCGCCGCCCGCATCAACTTATTCTTCAACGCCTTTAACTTCAGAACAAACATCTCCCGCACCGAATGCCGGCAGTATCGGCGCGCCAAGCGAACCAGTACCCTCGCTTTTGGTAAAAATATCAGCTCCCGCAAGCATCACGGTCGGTGCCGAGGCGGTATTTTCCGCAACAATTTTTGGGGTAAAAAAAGAGCCGATACCGAACGCGCGCGTGTTATGGAGTTTTGGAAATGGCGCGGTAAAAGAGGGCTTGTCGGTTCGGTACGGATACAACATACCGGGTTCGTATATGGTTGTCGTAGATGCTTCCTCTGGTGGGCTTGCGGGCAATGCGCGAATGGCGGTCTTGGCGCGTAAACCCGATGTCCGCGTATCAGGTGTGTTATCGGGCGCAAACGGGTTTGTGGAAATAGAAAATCGGAGCAATGTGGATCTTGATGTGTCGGGTTGGGGTCTTGCGAGTGGTGGTGTGCTCTTTACGATTCCCGACCGTACGGTTATTTTACCGTCAGCAAAAGTCGCATTTCCGACAGAGGTGACGAAGCTCTTTGTTTCAGAAAATAACGCGCGGCTTTTGTATCCGAATGGAATAGTGGCGGCGGAGTATGTGGTGCCGCCAAGCCCAGTAAACATCCCCCGTCCGCCTAAGGCGGACACCCCCTTAAAAGGGGGATTTAAAGAATCTCCCCTTGAGGGGAGTGCCCCGAGCTCCGCCTCATCGGCGGACAAGGAAGCGAGGGGGAGGGATGTTTCCATTGCAACAACCGCTCCCGCCGCGATTTCTCTTTCTTTGGCGAATCAAACGGAAAAAACGATATGGCTCTGGCTCTTCGGCGTTGCCGGTGTATGCCTTGCAGGGGTGGGCGCGCTTGCCGCGTTTCGCTTTAAGTCGGCTCAAAAAGACGAAAGAAGCAATGCGGCAATAATGGCAGACGAAATAAATATAGTATGAAAAAAAGAATTTTGATTTTCTCGTATGCGTACGAGCCGCTCATTGGCGGCGCGGAAATTGCTGTGAAAGAACTGACGGAGCGTCTTGGAAGTGATTTTATTTTTGATATGGTCACGCGCCGATTTTCGCGCGGCGCTCTGCGTGCGGAGAAAATTGACGCAGTGTCCGTACACCGCATTGGCGGCGGAAAGCTTCTTTTTTCATTCCTCGCCGCGCTCAAGGGTTTGTCGCTCCACCGCCGCAACCGATACGACGGCATCTGGGCGATTATGGCGAACCGCGCCGGTTTTGCTGCACTCTTTTTCAAATTATTCCACCAACGAGTGCCGTTTGTATTGACACTTCAAGAAGGCGACCCGATTCCATACATTATGCGACAAGTGGGGGTTTTTTATCCGTTTTTCAAAATGATTTTCACGCGCGCGAATACCGTTACAGCAATCAGTAATTATCTCGCGAATTGGGCGAAGAAAATGGGTGCAAAAAGTGTTGTGGTTGTTCCAAATGGAGTTAATATCGCGAAATTTCAAAGCACAGAGACACAAAACACAAACAAAACACAAAACACAAAAACAATTATCACCACTTCGCGGCTGGTGCCGAAAAACGGGGTGGGGGATTTGATAGAGGCGATGCGGTATCTGCCTGCACACTACAAATTGCTCATTGTTGGCTCAGGGTCTCTGGAGAAAGTTTTAAAGTTCAAAGTGGAAAGTGAAAAGTTAAAAGACAGGATTACTTTTGCCGGAGAAGTTGCACACGACGAACTTCCGCGACTCCTCTGGGCGTCGGACATATTTTGCCGTCCGTCGCTGTCAGAAGGAATGGGCATTTCGTTTATTGAAGCAATGGCGGTGGGGCTTCCCGTTATCGCAACGCCCATCGGCGGCGTTCCGGATTTTCTCAAAAACAAAGAAACCGGTCTCTTTTGCAAAGTGAACAATCCAAAAAGCATCGCCGAAACGGTTTTGCTTTTGGACGACCAACCCGCGCTCCGCGAGGCAATCATCGCCGCCGCTCTCCGTATGGTCAAGGAAAAATACGATTGGGATATTCTTGCAGAAAAAATGCGCGCGGTATTTGCAGAATTATTATAAATACTGTATTATAGGAATATATGAACACACTGACGATATCTAAAAATGAACTCAAAAACGCTGTGCGTGAGAGCGTGCGCGAAGCATTTGGAGAAGAGATGATGGCGTTACGCGCCTCGCTTATTCCGTTTGTCTCAGATAACGAACAAGCGGATATTGAAAGACGCTACCACTCACCTTCACAAAAGGTTGTTAAAAGCGTTACGCTCTCGCTCTGATAAAAAGCCATGCAATGGAATGTTGATTTCTCGCCGCAGTCAGTCACATTTCTTGCGAAAAATCACATTCCCGAAAAGGAGGTTTTAGAGAAGATACATCTTGTTCTCCGAAAGTTTAATGGCGAAGATGTTTCGGTTGATGTCCGCAAAGCAAAAGGCAAGTGGGCAGGATTTCATCGCATTCGTTCCGGCAAATTGCGCATTATCGTCGCATTTTACTTTAAGCCAAAGGAAGTATTTATTGATACAATTGATTGGCGCGGGAATGTGTATAAATAAAAAACCGCAGGTGTCATTGCTGACATCTGCGGCCTGAATCTAAAACCAAACCTGTTTAACGGAAGAGTTGTATCTCTGGCTTTCTCCCCGCCAGTTCTTCTACTAACCTTTCGGGCATCGGGAAGATGACAAAGAGTGTTCGGTCTGAGTTGTGCATAATGAACCTCGCATCTTCACTGTCGAACTGCCAGTGTGAACGCCCGTCGATGACAAGGTTAATCGTGACATCGAACGGCAGCGGCTTCTCCAAGAAGAAGGCGCAGATGCGGCCAGCGATACGAATATCGTGAGGAGAGTATTTCCCCGTGATGTCCTGCGGTTGATGAGCAGGTTGCCCCGGTTCTACAACCGCGGGCTCCACAACGGAAACTCCTCCGCCACCGACCACGATTGCAGCAAGCACTGCGTTAAGCGCAGAGCGTGTTTGTGGGCCGGTAACTCCCGTTACTTCGAATTCGTATTTGGATTGCCACTTTTTAAGGGCGGCTTCCGTTGCGGGTCCAAAGAAGGAGCTCTCCTGCCCGGGTGAAGTCGGTCCGGTCTCCGCGACTTTGGTGTCAGCAGACTGGTTTAGTATCTTCTGCAGCGTCCGCACATCTTCCCCCGTACTTCCGAGCGACAGATCACGTCCGATGCCCCCAATTGTCTTGAAAATGTAGCCGTAGACTGCGACATTGATAGGAACTCTCGCGAGATAGAATCCGAAGCCGCTCGATTGGAGCGGAATCGCTCCATATAAGTACGGTTCAACTTGAACGAATGTCGTCCGTGTCTCATCCTCCGGCCGCAGATGGTCCTTGGAAGCATAGACCTCAACGGTCAGTTTTTGCCTGGAAATAGGCACCAGTTTGTCTGACACCAGTGTCTCCTTGAAAGGCCAATTCGCACCTAAGACCGGTACTCCGCTCCACACAAGCGGAGCGTCCAAGGTCCCGCCCTCACCGATCACCTTGACTCTAACGATGGCATCCCAAGAAGTGATATCTTGAGTAACACCGTTGCGGATGCGTTCAAGGCGGAATCGTGTCTGGTCGATAAAATACAGATCAGGCCGATCCACCATTACGGTGAACCGTGCCGTTAAGAGCTCTTCGCTCTCCCATGGGATTCTGACGGCCTGCGCAGATTCTTCCACACTGAACCCCTGATTTTCACTTGCGACAACGGAAACTACTGACAGACAGATGGATAACAGACCGAATAGTTTTTTCATTTCCTACTCCTTTTCCTTCTTTTTGGTTTGGTTTTTTGATTTTTCAAACACTCTGTTCTTCCGAAGGAAGGCAGAGGTACAAATTGAATCTAGGTTAATGCTACCACAACAGGTTTTATAAGTCAATACCCCATCTTGTAAGTACCCACACCTCCACAAATACCCTTGTTTTGCAAATCACTCATAGTAGTATTATTCAAATTAATAATCTTCTTATTGTAGAAGTTGTTATACTATAGCACAAAATGAAAATCATTATCGCAACGGGCATTTATCCGCCCGATATCGGAGGGCCAGCGCAGTATGCGCGGGAGACCGCGAAATCGTGGACGCGCGCGGGACATTCCGTTACCGTGTGTAATTTTGGCGCGATTAGATTTTTGCCGACTATCGTGCGGCATATAGCGTACTTTTTCTGGGTACTCGCGCGTTCTCTTCACACGGACTTTATTTTCATCCCAGACACCTTTAGCGCGGCAGTACCGGCGGTTGCGGTAGGGAAGATCTTGCGCAAAAAAACAATCATCCGCACCGGCGGCGATTTTCTCTGGGAACAATATGTGGAGCGCACCGGCGATTTGGTTTTACTGCGCAATTTTTATTTAACGCGAATGGAAAAGTTGAACGCAAAAGAACGACTGATTTTTCGGCTCGTTGGTTGGGCGTTCCGAAACATGTCGGCGATTGTATTCAGTACCGCATGGCAGAGAGACATTTTTACAAAACCGTACCGCCTTGATTTAAAGAAATGTTTTATTGTTGAAAATTATTACGGCCCATGTGAACAGAGGGCATGTTCTGATGTTCTCGAGAACATTAGAACAACAAAAGAAAAGGTGTTTGTCGGCGGGACGCGGCCGCTTAAGTGGAAGAACTTGGCGCGGGTAAAAGAAGCGTTTGCGAAGGCACAGAAACAGGACGCGCTAGTAGTATTGCAATGGGAAACCGGAAGTCGTGGAAAGTTTCTGCTGGATATTGAGGCGAGTCATGCCGTGATTATCGCTTCGCTCGGCGATATCTCGCCCAATACGATTTTGGAGGCCGTCCAATTTGGTAAGCCGTTTATTTTAACTCGCGAGACCGGTCTGTATGAGCGGCTCAAAGATATTGCCGTGTGGATAGACCCAGAAAACACCTCCGACATTGCAGAGAAAGTGTTGTGGCTCGCGGACGACACGAATTACAAAGCACAAGCCGCCAAAATCCGCGCATTTTCCTTTACCCACTCGTGGGACGAGATTGCGAATGAGGTTTTAACTATTTATGCGCGTGATTAATTTTAGCTTGGATAGAAGCGCGTTACAGGAAGGGTCGCTTGCGCAAAAGCGGCTCGCTGCGCTCGCCGCGGCAGTGGGGGAGATTGTGGTGCTCGTACCGAGTGGGAAAAGCGGAAAGATTCGGCAGTTTTTTGACTTATGGCGACGGGCAGAGAGGGTACTGCGAGATAAGAAATTTGACCTCATCACTGTACAAGACACGGCGTATCTTGCCCTTCTCGCCTATCTTCTCGCACGAACGGCTCGTGTGCCGTTTGAGGTGCAAGTGCACGGGTTTGAAAAACTGTACGGTGCGCGGAAATTACTTTCTGGTTTTGTCTTGCGGAGAGCAGATAAAATACGGGTGGTGAGCGAGCGGCTGAAGCGAGAACTTATTCAACGCTTTACGTTCAACGCTTTGCGTTTCTATGTCCTTCCCGTTTATACACAAATGGGAGCAAAAGGGCAAATGGGAGAAAGAGGAACAAGCAAAACTTTTACTTTTCTGACCGTCGGACGGCTCGTGCCAGTCAAAAACATCGCGCTTCAGATTCGCGCGTTTGCGCGAATCGCGAAGGAGTTTCCCCAAGCGCAACTGGTTATTGTGGGTGATGGTCCTGAACGCGAAAATCTACCGAGAAACGACAATGTTATTTTTGAGGGAGCTCAAAAAGACCTCAGTCGTTTTTATCAAAATGCAGATGCATTTCTACTCACTTCCAATTCAGAAGGATGGGGGGTTGTTATTACAGAGGCGGCGGCGTACGGCTTGCCGATTATTATGACGGATGTAGGACTTGCATGTGAGTTTATTAAAAATGGAGAAAACGGTATTGTGATTCCCGTTGGAGACGAAGACGCACTCGTTTACGCGATGAAGCGCATTATTGAAGATGCGGAACTGCGCACCATCCTTGGGCGTGGCGCACAGAAAGCATTTCTCGCGCTTCCTACTCCAGAAGAATATGTTAAGAAACAAGTTCTGGAATGGAGTTTGGTATAATCTCATTATGTGGAAATTTCTTACCGAGCTTCCCATACTCGTTCGTTATTTGATTGCCGGAGGGACATCAACGGCGATTGACCTTGGAATTTTGTATATACTCACCGAGTTTTTCGGGTGGTGGTACCTTGCGTCTGCAACCGCTGCATTTGTCGTTGCCGCAGTTGTCAGTTTTATCTTCCAAAAGTTTTACACTTTCGGACATCACGATTCATCTCGCGCCATACTTGCAAAACAAAGCGTATTATATCTAGCACTTCAGATAGCAAATGTCGGAATCAATACATTTCTAATGTATGCACTCGTAGAGTGGGTTGGCGTGTGGTATTTTACAGCGCAAATAATCGCTGCCGCCTTGATTGCCGTTGAAAGCTTCTTTATATACCGCTTTTTTATTTTTGTACGGCGATCATGAGGCGGGGTTGAATTAATCAGCGCGAGCATCTATACTGGATTTTCGTATGAAAGTTACCGAACAAACACGATGCCGAATCTGTCGGTCTCTGCCTATTCAGCCGGTGATTGATTTAGGGGTCCAGCCGCTCGCCAATAATTTTTTACCGTCGGTGCGCACCGATCTTACTGAGAACTATATTCCATTGCGTGTATGTTTTTGTTCCCGTTGCGGGTTGTGTCAATTGTCGCATGTGGTCGATCCACGCTCGCTTTTCAGCGATTATGTGTATTTTTCCGCAGCCATGCCGACTGCCCGCGCGCATTTCGGGGCGTATGCGGAGGAAGTTGCCGATGCACATCTTTCATCCGGCGATTATGTGTGTGAGATTGGAAGCAATGACGGTGTGTTGCTTAAGGAGTTTATGCGTCGTGGTTTCCGAGTGCTTGGTGTTGATCCAGCGCAAAACATTGCCGCTCAGGCGAACCGCGATGGCATTCCAACTCTCCCTGAGTTTTTTTCCTTTTCACTTGCCCGCCGAATCCGTGCGGCGCACGGAAATGCCAAGGTAGTTGTTGGGAATAATGTGGTCGCCCACATTGACGATGTGCATGATTTGGTAAAAGGCGTGCGTGAATTGTTGTCGGCGCGCGGGGTTTTTATTTTTGAAGCGCCGCATTTAGTTGATATGTTTGAGCGCGGGGCTTTTGATTCCATTTATCACGAACACCTCTCGTATCTTGCGCTCCGGCCGCTCCAGCGTCTTTTGTCTGAGTACGACATGGAAATCTTTCAGGTGCGGCGTGTGCCTGTGCAAGGGGTTTCTCTTCGTTTGTATGCGGCGCGTTCCGGAGTATACCCCGTTCAAAAATCCGTTGGAGAATGCGCTACTCTTGAGGAACAGTTCGGTCTTTACCGCAAAGATACATACGATAACTTGTCAGAAGTTATCCGCGCAAAAAAGAATGTTCTCGTGGAATACATACGAGATTTGAAAGAGCAGGGGAAGCGCGTGGCGGTGTATGGTGCGCCGGCGCGCGGCACGGTGCTTCTTAATTTTCTTTCATTGCCTCAAGGCACCTTTGAATACGCCACTGAAGAACTATCGTCAAAAATTGGTTTATGTATTCCGGGAACTCGTATTCCAGTGGTACACATTGAGGAAGCCCGTAAAAATCCGCCGGACTGTTTTTTGGTGCTTGCATGGAACTACCGCGACGCAATCCTTGAAAAAGAACAAGTGCTTCTCCAGCGCGGGGTCACCTTTTTGTTTCCCATTGGTGAGCCGATGGTTGTACAAATATGAAAAAAACTGGAAAACGCATTTTGGTGACTGGCGGCTATGGATTTATGGGCTCTAATTTCGTGCGCTTTTTGTATGAGAAGTATCCGTTGTATCAGATTTTCAACTTTGATGCGCTCACCTACGCCGGCAATACGGACAACTTACAAGATATTGAGCATGCGGAGGTACGCCGCCCGCTTTCCGGTAGACGATATGTTTTTTTGAAGGGGGATATCAGCGACACCCGGTCGGTTGCGAGCATTTTTGCTACCCATACCTTTGACGCGGTGGTGCATCTTGCGGCAGAAAGCCATGTAGACCGCTCTATTCACAGCGTTGTTGATTTTATACGAACGAATGTTGAGGGGACGCGCATCTTGTTGGATGCCGCGCGTGAGCAAGGTGTTCCCCGATTGATCCATCTGTCTACCGATGAAGTGTATGGGAATGTGCTGAAAGGATTCAGTAAAGAAAACGCGCCGCTCAACCCTTCTAATCCGTACGCCGCCTCAAAAGCCGCCGGTGATTTTCTGGTGCAGTCGTATGTGCGGACCCACCGCTTTCCAGCAATCATCGTGCGTCCGTCCAATAATTATGGGCCGTATCAATATCCGGAAAAACTAATCCCTTTGGGAATCACGAATTTACTTGAAGGAAAAAAAATTCCCATTCACGGGAACGGTGCCCATGTACGCAGCTGGCTTCACACGGAAGATTTTTGTTCGGCGCTTGATATTATTTTACACAAAGCCCCCGTGGGAGAAATATACAATATTGACGGTGTCCATCTGACTAACCTGGAAATACTCGGATTAGTCGCTGGTCATCTCGGTAAAAAGATTTCGCGGCATATTATTTTCACGCCAGACCGTCCTGGAGCAGACATGCGCTATGCACCTGACGCGTCAAAGCTTAAACGGGATTTGGGTTGGAAACCCAAACATAACCCTCGAACCGCTGTGCCGTTTGTGGTTGATTGGTATCTGAAAAATGATATTTGGTGGCGCAAAATTAGACAGACGCAAGCGTTCAACGATCAGTACCAGAAACAATCTCGCGGACGCTGGGGGTAGTCATCAGTGAGTTGAGGGCTATAAGCTCGCGGGCAATCGGCCAATAGTTTTCAAGAGAGAGTACTCCATGATTTTCTGCAAATGGCAGTATTTCTTCGGCGAGTCCAGCGAGTATTTTTTTTGTCATAGTGAGTAAGATATTCTCTTCGATTGCTTGCCCGTTATTACATTGGGCGTAAAAATCAGCGTCAATGACGGGCAGGTTTTCTGCTGTAAAAATGCGTACCCGCCTCACTTTTTGGGGCGCGCCAAGTGTTTTGGACCCCATATTGGTAACTAAGTGAATTGGTGTGGGTTTTGCGTAGCTTATTTCATAGCGAAGATTTTTATAGGTGATCCTGCGTTCGCCGAGCGCGGCGAGCGGTATGCCTATAGACGAAAGAATTTGAAGCATATGCGGCAGGAAACCGCTGGTCGGTGAATAGTGTGTAAGTTGCGCGTCCGTGAATGCTTGGCTAAATTCCATTGCAATGTTATTTGCCTGAGTTTTTTGCGTAAGCTTTTTGTAGGATATCGCAAGCGTTTTGGTAAGGCGTGAGTAGTACCACTGGGAAGCCACGGCGCACCGCATTTCATATTTTTTATTTATCCGACTAATCGCATTCCAGTTTTTTTGCGTTACCGCAACTGGTTTTGGAAGGATACAGCACTTTCCGCCGATTTCTGAGAGTCCCTTGAGAAGATCAGGGAGTTCTTGGTGGTGCACGCACAAGTCAAATATATCTTCTGAAGTTGGTTCGCCAAAGATTCGCAGCCATTCTTTGAAACTACGGACGATCGGCACACCAACGAGCAGAGTTTTTTCAAGCGTCTCCGAAGTTGCGTGTTGGGAAACAATCGCTTTAACGCGGACCTGCGGCAATAACACATATACCGGCGCGATGAGGTTTCGGCCGTAGTGTCCCATGCCGACGATCGTGATGTATTGTTTTTTTTGATTCAAGATATGAGTGCAATTCTTACGGTATCTTTTTCGTAATCTTTTTGGTCGCGCGATCTTGTGGCAAACGCCCATAACACAGAATCTTCAAGAAATTTCATACCATGAACCATGAGCGGCGGCGTAAAAACCATATCTCCTTTGGCTAGCACTGCCTTTTTTATTTTACGACCATTAACAGGTCGTTCGTAGTACTCAAGTGCGCCGCTTTCCAGATAGCAGTAGTGCGAGTCCTTTTTGTGATAATGATTGGAACGAATCGCGCCCTTTTTTGAGGTAATGCGGAGGATGCTTTTAATAGCGGTGGCGCCGTCGTCAAGCACTTTGGCAATGCCGCCCCGTTCGTCAATGAATTCTTCAGTTATATTTTTAGTGATGCGCATATGTATGTAGTTACCTATAATATCATAAGTATAATATACCGTCTCGTGGTAGCATTGGACGGATGAATGAGCCATTTATTTCTGTTATTCTTCCCGCGTACAACGAGGGCGGACGCATTCAAAAGACGCTCGCGGCAATCCGCGACTATTTTAAGGATAAACCATATACAGCGGAAGTAATTGTCGTTTCAGACGGTTCATCGGATAACACGGCTTCTGTTGTAACTTCTTTCGCTCTGGAATATCCAGAGCTGCGGCTGATTGAATATAGTCCAAATCGCGGCAAGGGATATGCCGTTAAAACCGGAATGCTTGCCGCGCGCGGCCGCTTCCGCCTGTATATGGATGCTGACAACGCCATAAGTATCACGCACATGGATTCATTTTTTATGGAAATGAATGGCGTGTATGATATGGTAATCGGCTCTATCCATCTGCCGGGCTCGCGCCGTGCGATTGAGTATGAATGGTATCGGCGCGTGCTGAGTTTTATCGGCGGCATTCTGATTCGTTTTTGCGCCAGTTCTGGCACGACTGATGCGCTCCGCGCCTTTAAACTTTTTACCGCAGACGCGGCAACCTCCATTTTTCCAAAACAGACGATTGACCGTTTCGGTTTTGACATGGAGGTACTTGCACTTGCGCGCAAACATGGATTGCGTGTCAAGGAATTGCCGGTTGCGTGGTTGAATCCTCATGGCGACAGGGTTACGCTCAGAGGATATTTCTCTACGCTATGGGAACTCTTCGTGATTAGATGGAATCTTTTCAGTGGGGTATATGATAAGACCGCGCGCAAAAAATTCCGCCATTGGGCGGCGATTTTTGCGGGCATCGCTGTCGGTGTGGTGTATGTGAGTCATCACTTCCTCATTCCTGGGTTTTTGCGCGCGCCTGATGTGGCGTATTATCCGATTACCAAACAGGCGCATCATGACGAGGCGACTCTTTATGCGCTTCGGGCAAATGCCGCGTATCGCGGACAGTGGCTTTCAGGCGATATTTCTCTTGCGGAGTACGCCGGCAGTCCCGCCATTTTATCAATCGTCAACCCGGTGATTATGGGCGGTCTCGGAAGAATCCTCGGTTCTCTTCAATCAGCTTTTATTGTTTCTGATTTTTTGTTTCCCGCTCTGATTTTTTTTGTGTTGTATTTTTTATTTTGGGAGTTAACGAACGGGCGCAAGATTCCGTCGCTTTTATTTGCCTCCGTATTTATTTTTAGTCCGAAAATAGGTTTGTATATTCCACCGGTATCACTACTCAATGTGCGAGAACTCCTGTTTAACTTTCTGCCGTTTCTTTCCGAGCACAGTAAATTATATTTCTCAGAAATTGAAGAGCCGAAGGTTACTTTTTTATTTTTAATTGTTTGTATGTATCTCATTGTCCGGGCGCTTCAGCGGAGGGAGACCGCAACGACAGTTGGTGCCGGTATAAGCTTCGGTTTGTTATTTTACACCTATTTTTATGACTTTGTGTCTGTGGGTGTCGCGCTCGCCATACTCGCGTTTATGTGCCTGTGGCAGCGGGATTTTTCGTCAGTCAAAAAGTTGGTACTGATTGGGGGAGTAGGCACGGTTACTTCACTCGGTTATTGGCTCAATTTCTTTTTGCTGCATCGTTTGCCGCAATATCAGGATATTTGGAGCGAGGTTGGTTTGGAGATAGGGCGGCGTTTTAGATTTTTATCGGTGTGGAAAAGCTATGTGCGCAACACGGTCTTGGTTTTTTGCGTGGCCGCCCTGCCGCTTTTTCGGCGTAGGCCCGCCGTTCTTTTTTTTGTTGCAATGCTTTTGGGCTATTTTGTAACCGTGAACATTCAGGTCTTTACCGGATTTAATGTGCAGCCGGATCATTGGTACCGAACACTTTTTCTGCCGGTTTTTCTTGTTATGTCTTTATCTCTTGTGTTTCTGTATGATCGGTATGTTCCGCTGTCGTATAAACGAATGTCGCGTTCCGCGGCAACATTATTTTTGATTTTTTTCTTCGCATCTTATTTTGTATCAGAATATAGGACAAGTCGTATATACGCAGAGGATTTCACCATTCCGGTATCCGAGCTCCAAAGCTATCAATGGCTCAATGCACACACCCCACCGGGATCTGTGGTAGGAGCGCTTGCGTATGATACAAATTACGCGCTCTTGCTGCATACTCACAATAAAGTGTTTCTGCCCGTTGGTCTTGCGACCGTGTCTCCACATATCGAACGATGGCAGCGCTTGTTTGAGTTGAGTAAATTGTATGCTCTCTCACCGGAGAATTTCAAACGATACGCGTCAGGCGGGGCATATTATCTCTTTGGAGGAAAATATCTTGACCATGGATTTGACCGCAGTTTTTATCATAACGCGCTGAACTACACATTTCCCGATTCTTTCATTCAGGAAAAAACGGTGGCGTACGCGCAGTATTCTTTTGATAAAACGGCGCTGTATCGTTTGGACTATCTCTATGTTGGTCCGCGCGAGGAAGCACTCGGTGGGTTGTTTTTACAGCCGCCATCGTCTTACAAGAAAGTATATGACAGTGGCGGGATACGCATTTATCAGCTACCGAGAGAGCTAGAAATATGATATAGTGCGTTGTACAAATTATGGAATTGAGTGCCTATCAAGATTTGCATTTATTTGAACGCGAGCACTGGTGGTTTGTAGGCAGGCGCAGGATCATTGAGTGGGCTTTTTGCGATGCGCTCGGCGGCAGGATTATGGCTCGCGCGCTCGATGTTGGGTGCGGGACGGGTTGGAACAGTCGCCTTCTTAAGAAATTCGCCCGAGAGGTTGTTGGCACTGATGTTTCTTCTACTGCATGGAATCTCGCGACTTCCCGAGTACCGGGTGTAACGATGGTTATCGCGTCGTTTCCCGAAGAGGTGCCGGAGCCCGGCAGACATTATGGCTGTATCTTACTCGCGGATGTGCTGGAACATATTCGCGATGACGGAGCAGCATTAAGAAAAGTTGCCGAACTTTTGGAGCCTGGCGGAGTTGCGTGCTTTACCGTACCCGCATTTCCATTTTTATGGAGCAATCATGACCGAATTGCGGGACATTGGCGTCGGTACACGAAAACATCGCTTATAAAGGTTATTTCTACAGTACCGTCACTTGCAATCGTGCGCGTACAGTACTGTAATTCTTTCTTATTTCCGGCAGTAGCCGCAATTCGGCTTATTAAAAAATGGTTTCGCCTTGGCGCAGGAGAATCCGATTTGTTTAACCTGCCGCGTTCGATAAATACGGTTCTCGCGTGGATTTTTGGGGCGGAACGATATCTTCTACAACACATTTCATTTCCCTTCGGTGTTTCTCTCGTATGTACGGTGATTAAAAAATAAATGTCCGGATTGGTGAGTGAAATGTCTCCATGGGCGCGGTTGTTATATGCTGTATCGTATGCGGCTTCTTTTTATAACGCAGGCAGTTGACGAGCGCGACCCCGTACTTGGGTTTGTATGCAACTGGCTGCGCGTGTTTGCGAAGGATTTTGAACATATCTCAGCGGTGTGTTTGCGGAAAGGCGAATACGATTTGCCGCAAAATGTGTCTGTGCGATCTTTGACACTCGATGTTGATGGGCTTCAAACATCGAGTGTCGTTCTGAAGATAAAGCGCACCATGCGATTTTTGCGTTATGTTTGGCGAACGCGCAACGAATACGATGCCGTGTTTGTGCATATGAATCAGGAGTATATTTTGCTCGCAGGCCTTCTGTGGCGATTGCTCGGAAAGCCGGTCGCGCTTTGGTATAACCATACTGCCGGAAGTGTCTGGACGAAAATCGCGATGCGAATCGCAACCGTTGTGTTCCACACTTCTCCATACGCATTTACGGCTGGAAGCGCGAAATCAATCCGAATGCCTGCGGGGATTGATACGAAGCGTTTTGCCTCTGTTCCAGAAGTTATTCGTACGCCACATTCTATTTTGTACTTGGGAAGAATTGCGCCGATTAAAGGAGTGAAAGAATTAGTGGAGGCAACGCTCGCGCTCCGCGCGCGAGGCGAGAATTTCACCCTCACGATATGCGGAGATGCGCTTCCGCGCGACGCGGTATATGAAAGGGAAGTGCGCGCGCTCGCGGAGCCGCTCGCGCGCGAAGGAATATGTCGTTTTTTGCGCGCGATACCGAATACCGAAGCGCCGCGCCTGTTGAGCGCGCATGAGATTTTTGTAAATCTCACGCCGCGCGGCAATTATGACAAAACGGTACTGGAAGCCGCTGCCTGTGGCGCACTACCTGTTGTTTCTTCACCTGCGTTTCGCGACGCGCTTCCGACGGAATTGTTTTTTGAAGAGCGCAACCCACAATCGCTCGCGGACGCGCTTGAACGCGTGTTTGCACTGTCGGAAGAAAGAAGAGAAGAAATCAAAACACAACTAAGAAATTATGTCGTAGAAACGCACGATTTGAGTTTATTGGTGAAGAAAGTGAAGAATATTTTTTCTTGTAGCGAAACACATTTTCAAAATGTCTGGTTGAGCGCGGCTCGCGAAGCGAACCGCGCGACCCGAGGACTTTTGCAAAATGTGTTTCGCGAAAAGAAATCAAAGCGCATTTATTATATCGCCAATGCCCGCATACCGACCGAAAAGGCACACGGGATACAGATTGCAAAGATGAGCGAGGCGCTCCGCACAGCCGGCGCGGACTTGACGCTGGTCGTGCCGCGCCGCGGCAAACAAGCGTCGCTTAAAGATTTTTACAACCTTGCGGCAGACATTCCTGTCGCGCGCCTTTCGGTCGTGCCGTACACTTTCGGTTTCCTCGCCGGTTCTCTGTCGTTTATGGTTTCCGCTTTTTTCTTTTTACTCATGAAGCGTTTGCGCGGAGAGCGATTTTTAGTGTACACGATAGATATGGACCAGTTTTCTTTCTCACTCATTCCGTTTTTAGGCGTGCCGTATTTTGTGGAGATTCACGATGCGAAACGGCGCGGCTTTTTGTTTCAGCGGCTCTTTAGTCGCGTACAGGGTGTTTTGACGATTAACAACATTATTAAAAATAAACTATGCGCGCGGTTTAATATGTCGGCAGAAAGAGTGTTGGTTGCGCCGAACGGTATTTCAGAGGAGTTTTTTGAAGCAAAAGATATTCCACAAAAAGAAGCACGCGCTTCACTTGGGTTACGGCAAGATAAACAGATTGCGCTTTACGCCGGGCAGTTTTACGCATGGAAAGGTTTGGAAATCTTTGCGGAAGCCACACGCCTCGCGCCCGATGTACTATTTTATCTTGCCGGCGGAACGCGCGAATCGTTTGAACGGCTTACGAGCATTCGCGATATTCCGGAAAACCTTTTATTCGGCGGCATCCGACCGTACAAAGAAATGCCACTGTTGATGCGCGCGTCTGACGCGCTTATTGTGCTCGGCACGCGCCGCGACGAATATTCGTATTTCCACACATCACCGATGAAGCTCTTTGAATATCTCCCGACGGGGCGGCCTATCGTCGCGGCGCGTACTCCGGCGGTTGCCGATATGGTTTCCGAGCGTGAGGTATTTTTCTACGAGCCGGACAGCGCCGAAAGTATGGCGCGCACAATTGTGGACGCACTCAATAATACGAATATCGCTACGGAAAAATCCACCGCATCCCGTTCCCTTGCCGAAAAATATACCTGGAAATCCCGCGCCGAAAAAGTGCTTGCGTATCTTGGTTAGCATTAAGCCACAACAGACACCCGATGTTGATAGGCGGCAAACATCGGGTGTCTCTGTGATTTAGCATTAAGCCACGGTCGTATCTTAATAATAAAGTGCGGGTACACTATATCTAACGGTCGCCAAAGATAGTGTATTTCAGTATTTTGCAAAATTGCTAGTTTTCTTGTATTCTTAAATTATGGTTATGGGTCTCGAAAAACAAAAACTTAATTTTTTGCTTACTGTGTTTTTTAGCAATAGTGTTTTTGCTGCATTTTCGCAACGAGGAAAAATAGAAAGAGATGGAAAGAAAAGAGGGGTGTACAAACTTATTCCTCAAAGCGCTTCAAATCAAGAGAGAAAAGATTATGAAGTCAGAAAATCAGAATTTAAAAAATACTTACAGAAGTTTCTAGAAATTCTGAAAGATAAAAAGCGGTTATCTGCGGAGGATCTAGAAAAGTGTATGAGCAAACTTAAAGAGGAAGTGGATAGAGATAAAAAAGATGGAGGATTTTCAGATATTTTAAATGAAGATAATGCAAAACAGATTACTTTCGGCACTGTTCAAAAACTTGTTAATCTTTACTTGAAATACTTATGGTGCGCTAACCAGATAGATTTTATACCTCCACATTGTCCGGTTGATAGACAGGTATTAAAAGCTGTTGAATGGACTGGTAAACCTTGGCCAAAAATGGGAAAAACAGATTACCAACGAGCGATTGAACAAATCACTCAAAAAATAGTTGGTAGGAGTGAATCCATTGCAGGATGGGAGTTGGAGAATTGGCCTTTCTCAAAATAAGTCTCTCCTTTTACTTGTTACTTGACTGCTGGAATGAATTTGCTATACTCTGTAATACAGATTATTACACTAATCTATTAAATCTATGCGTAACATTATGAACATCTCACTGCCGAAGGAAATGGTGGTGGACATTAAGCGCGAAGTGAAGGCGGGGAAGTTCGCTTCCACGAGCGAGTTTGTACGACACTTAATCCGATTGTGGAACACCGAACAATTAATGCGCGATATTGAGCAAAGCCGCGCCGAGATTGCGGCAGGAAAAGGGAAGGTGCTACGATCACTGAGAGATTTGCGCTAAATTATATGCAAGTTATCTACTCCCCGATATTTCTGCGTCAGTATAGAAAATTGGAGTCGGATATCCAGCAATATGCTGAAGAAAAAGAGCGCATCTTTCGGAATAACCCCTTTGATACGCGTTTGAAGACGCATAAACTGCATGGGAGATTATCTGATTTGTGGGCATTTTCGGTTACTAATAAAATCCGAATTACATTTGAGTTTGAGAAGAATCAGAGTTTTATATTCCATTCAATCGGCGACCACGATATTTACGAGTAGAAATCTATTGTCTAATTCGTGCGAATTAGCGCATATAGAAAGGCACTAGATGTCTAAATTGCAGACATCGGGTGTTGGTTGGATATACAGACATTTTGCAAAATGTCTGTATATAAAACAAAAACAATACTACGAACATTTTTTGTGCTTGACGGCGGAAATGGGTTTGCTATACTACGCACATAAACGGCCTTCGGGCTTTGACTCGCGAAAGCGGGTCAGGAAAAACAAAAAGGCGTTTAAAGTAAATCTTTGAGCGCCTTTTTGATTGCATGAAATGATTTTTCGTCAGCAAAACCGATTTTGTCTGTAAGACGTTTGGCGCTTAACAGGCGTATTTGCGAGATAATTGCGGCACGCGTTTCTCCGTCTGAACAAAGACAAGGAAGATAATATTTATTCTTCTTTATTTTAGTTGAGAGTGGAATTGCCCACAATACAAATGGATTGAATTTCTTGACGACTAGTATTGGACGGCTGAATGATTTCCCTTTTCCGTCTTGTTCGAAACCAACATTAACACCGACACGGCACCACCACACATCTCGCTCCCGGAAGTAAATATCTGCGCTCTCTGGCTGATAGTGTATTGCCTCTTTTTCGATATGCCAGCGTTTGAAATCCTTTTTCATTTCTGTATTCTAACAATTTAAAGAATTAAATAAAATCATTCAAAATGAATTTCTTTTTTCGCGCGTGATGCGAGATGCTGGGAAAGGAGGGGATATGCCCCGAGCGTTTCGTCTTCTGAAATCAGCCGCGCCGCCTCGGCACGCGCGGCTTCTACCATTTTCAGATTTTGGAGCGCCTCCATCGCGATATCGGAAACGCCCCACTGTTCCCGCCCGGAAAGCGTTCCGGCGCCGCGCTGGGCTAAATCGTACTCCGCCAGTTCAAACCCGTTTTTCGCTTGTCCGAGCGCTTTCAGCCGCTCAACTGTTTTTGTTCCAGAGCTTTCGGCAAACACGAAGCAATACGCCTGATGAGTGCTTCGCAAAACGCGACCGCGCAGTTGGTGGAGTTGAGCAAGCCCGAAGCGCTCTGCGCCTTCAATAATAATAAGTGTGGCGTTTTGCACATTGACGCCAACTTCAACAACGGAAGTGGAAACCAGTATCTGTATTTTCCCGTCTTTGAAGCCCTTCATTACTTTTTCTTTTTCCGCATCCTTTAACTTGCTGTGCATTACCGCAATCTCATACTCCGGAAATACTTCTTTTTTTAATCGCTCTGCTTCCTTTTTCGCTGAGCGCGCTTGCACGGCAAGCGCTTTAGTTGGATCCGGTTCGCCCGCCTCGACTCGCGGAGACGCTTCGTCGACGCGAGGCGGGTCAATACGCGGGCAAATAACATACGCCTGCCGTCCATTTTGCATTTCTTTTCTAATATGTTCGTACATCTCCACTCGTTCGTTCGGTAAAACAATTTTGGTGTTCACCGGTTTTCTCCCAGCCGGCATTTCGTCAAGAAGCGTCAAATCAAGGTCGCCGTAGAGCGTGAGCGCAAGCGTGCGCGGAATCGGAGTGGCGGTCATAGATAGAAGATGCGGAATGATTTTTTCCTTGTGCACGAGCGCCTTTCTTTGTTTGACTCCAAACCGGTGCTGTTCATCAATAATCACATACGCAAGATGTTTGAAGCGGACGGCTTTCTGTATGAGCGAGTGCGTACCGACTAGAATCGGAATCTCTCCGTTCGCAACCCACTTGAGAAGTTGGGCGCGGGAAATGTCGGTTGCGCCATTGCCGGTCTGCCAGCTGGCGGACACTTTTGACGGAAACTTTCTGCAGCCGGACGAAGTAATGAGTCCAATGTTCACTGGCAAATGGGAAAAGAAAGAAATAAAGTTCTCAAATTGCTGTTTGGCGAGTATTTCGGTGGGGCACATATAGGCAACTTGCATGTTGCCGAATGTTTGTCCTTGTGGACGCGAAGTAACTACCGCATACGCAGTACTTGCGGCAACGGCGGTTTTACCGCTTCCGACATCGCCTTCCAAAAGCCGCGCCATCGGGACTCCTTTTTTAAAATCGCCAGCAATTGCGTCAATCGCGCGCTGCTGCGCGCGCGTCAGCGGAAACGAAAATCGTTCAGTAAAGCGCGTAATCTGCTCTTCTGTCTTTTCTATCACGAACGACGGTTCGTTTTTCAGGAGTGCCCGCTCTTTTTGTTTCTTGAGCTGGATTAGAAAGATTTCTTCAAACGCGAATCGTTTGCGCGCCATGCGCGCGTCCGTTTCTTTTTTTGGCGCGTGTATCCAAATGAGCGCGGTTTTCCTGCTCGGGAGCGAGTATGTTTTAAGAATATCTGGCGGAATGGGGTCTGTTATAAAATCAAGTGCGCCCGACTTTAAGATTTTTTGTATGGCGTGAAAGAGCCAGTTTGAAGAAACACCGCGCGTTTCGGGGTATACAGGGTGTAAGTGGTGGGCATCACTTTCAGTTCCAAAAAGAGATGTTTCCGCGCTGAGCGGTACTTTTTCCACCCGCTCAATTTTCGGATTGGAGAAATAAAGTTCGCCGCTCTTTTTCTTTTCACTCGCTTTTCCTTCCACTCTCACAAGCGCGCCTTCAGGAATCATTTTTGCGAGGTACGGCTGGTTGAACCAAATAAGTTTTATTTTTCCCGTGCCGTCATCAAGCTCTCCAGTACCCATTGTGATCTTCGTGCGGAATCCTTTGCTCGCTTTGAGTTTACTCACTCTGCCGAATACGGTCGCGGTTTCGCCTTTCTGCAAGTTCGCAATCGCCCGCATTTCCGCAACACCGCCGTAGCGGGAGGGGAAGTAGTAGAGCAGATTTTCTACGATTTCAATACCTAGTTTTTTCAACCCTCGCCGCTCCGCCTCCGTGAGGCGGAAGTGGTCTGTAACAAGAGATTGTAAATTCATTGTGGCGCTATTGTATCAGAAAAAAAGTTGAATAATACACAAATCTGGAGTATGTTGATTGAATGTTAATTATAATCGCCATCGCGGCTTTTGCGGCAACTATGTTAGGCGGGCTGTTTGCTTTGCGGCTCAAAGACCGTTTGCATTTGATACTCGGATTTAGCGCGGGCGCGGTGCTCGGCGTTGCGTTTTTTGATTTGTTGCCGGAAGCGGTGGAGCTTGCAGGCGAGGGAACCGAGCCGTCATTTGTGTTTTTGATTGTCGCGCTCGGGTTTACGCTCTATCTTTTGTTGGACCGATTATTCTTTTTGCACGGGCACGGAGGGCACGAGCATACGGATGAAGACGCACGCGCCGCGCATTGCCGTCGCGGCGCGTTCGGCGCGGGAAGCTTGTCCGCGCACAGTTTTATTGACGGCCTTGCGGTTGGGCTTGCGTTTAAGGTTTCGCCCGCAATCGGGCTCGTGGTTGCGCTCGCGGTTTTGGCGCACAATTTCTCGGACGGCATCAATACCGTGAGTATGATTTTGAAAAATGCGGGCAGTCCTGCCTCGCCTGACGGCGGGCAAGGCGGGCGCGCTCGCGCATTTCGTTGGCTTCTGGTTGATGCGCTCGCGCCTGTGCTCGGGATGAGCGTTGCGTATTTCTTTTCGGTTCGTGAAGAACAATTAGGGCTAATTCTCGCGCTGTTCGCGGGTTCATTTTTGTATATCGGCGCGAGTGATTTGCTTCCTGAGAGCCATCACGCGCATCCGATGCGCTGGACTACGGTAAGCACAGTACTCGGTATCGGCGCGCTCTTTTTGATTACCCGCTTTGCGGGGGTGTAGTAATGTTACTCCGTCACCGTTACAATGCCGTGCATACTTGGATGGGG
>JAUYPY010000016.1 GCA_030697445.1 bacterium
AGTTGAGAACCTGAAGGTAAACTTATTGATGCCAATTCCATTTCCACCGGGAGAAGCCGCAACGCTGAAGCGGTAAATCGGTTTGTCAGAAGCTCCGCTAAGCGAAGTTCCTGTCGGAAGCGCAATTTGCTTCACGGTCGGGACTGTTTTCAGCACGCGGAATCCAGATGATGCCGTATCTGCGCTGGAGCCCAAGGTCTTGGTGCCGCTTTGCGAACCCGTACCCTGAACGCCGCCGAAACTACCGCGGCTTTGCTCATAATCAACCGAAAGGAATGCGCCTGGGGTGCCTGGTTGGCTTGTGCCTTGCGCATCAAGGTCCACCTTGACCGTTACATCTTTGTAATCATCTTTCGGAACAATTAACTCGGAGCAACCCGCGCAGGTGCTGACCGTAGTAGATGCTGTGTTGTAATACGCGCCAGTTACGAAGGTCGCTTCACCGACTTTATTCGCGCCGTCCCAAAGCGTGATTTTGCCGCCTTTCAAATCAGAGATTGAACTGGAGGCGGTGTTAATCAACTGGAGCGCGATGTCGTTAATGCGGACTGCCTCGTTGGTCGCACGAATACGCAGAACGCTTGCCGTGTAATTAATCGTGCCTGCAGCGGCAAGAGAATACGCAGGGCTGTCCGCGGAAAGCTCAACGGTGAGCGAACCGGCGGTCTTTGCTGTAATCAATTGGCCAGCTGCTGTGCTCTCGGTTACCGTTACCGATGAGCCGGAAACCTTTCCGTTTGCAGTCGGAGATGATGTGTCGTTGTATCCGAACGACCATGTGTCATTGTTAGCGACGGAAGTCGGAATGTTGCACTTTACCGCAAGCGTTACCACCGTTCCTTTCGGAATCGTAAGTGTTGAATCAAAGGTAAAGTTTAAGCTGTTGTCGTCGCCCGCCCCATCCTTGGTGTTGGTTCCTGTCGTCAATTGCGCTGAACCGTTGTAGATGCTACAACTCGTCACATTGACCGTACCAGCTCCCAATTCATAGTCAACCGGAATTGCGTTCAGAGTCACATCCTCGCCTGAACTGATCGCAGACAACTGAATGTTTGCGAAGGTGAATTGCTGTGCGCCTGCGACAATGCTTTGCGCCGACGGGCTTGAAGACACGCTAATCGCCAAAGCCGCGACCTTCACCGTCATTGTGCTGAGTGCTACCGAAGTTGAAGTCATAGACGAAGTTGAAATCGTTTTGCCCGTCACTTGTCCAGTAACCGTGGTCCACGCGGTTGACGGTGTGAATGCAACCGCAACTGTGCCGTCCGAACCGAATCCTGAACCAACTTTACCTTTCAGTGTGTAGACCTTTTTGCCTACGCCGTAGAGGATCGTATCACCCAAGGTCAAGGTGCCGGTGTGTCCGACATCTGCCGGACCCGCAACCACGGTGCCGTTTTCGTCAACGAGCGTCACATTAGTGATTTGCGCGTTGCCGCCCGCAGTCGCTGTGCCGGTCGTCGTAAAGGTAAACGCGCTGGACGCAACCGTAATCGGCTCGCCCTTCACTTCTACAGAGAAGCCACCGAGCGGCTGGCTTGCGAGCGTTACGGCGACATTCTGCGCCGCAACTGATGTTGCGTTTTGAACCGTAAGAGAACCAGTATCAACTGTTACGGTCTTGCCTGCGTACCAAATGGTGCCACTGGTAAAGCCCGTGCCTGATGTCGGAGGCGTGATGCCGTATTTGTAGGTCTCGCCCGTAATGTAGATGTCCGTGGTCTTTTCAACATTAAACGCGACTGTGCGTCCGGAACCCCCTATAATGTCTCCCTTCACGGAGAGCTCTTTGTTGAGTCCTTTCGCAATCACAATGCCGCTTCCGAATGTTGAGGTGTAATACTTTCCGTCTGCAGAAACCGTGGTCGGGTATGCAGTCCCATCAACAACGGTTACGATATTCGCAAGGTCGGATGCGCCGACGGAAGACGCCTGATTCCAGCGAATTGAGTGAATGCGAATGTCTTCCTGGGAGCCGTCTGTAACTTGGATAGCCGAGAAGGTGTATCCTGTTACGCCGACATTTTTGCTTGCCGCCGCATTCGGGTCAAGCGAACCTCGTTGGTTCGTTACTGAGCCGAGCGCCAGCGTTGAGTTAATCGTGTGCGCCGCGCCGACAATCGGGAGTGAGCCCGAGACCGCCGCAGAGGTGTTCACCGCAAGCAGTTTGAGGCTTGAGATTTCGCCCGCGCGCGCGTCGTTATTTGCCGCCATATTGCCGGCAATCGTGTAGGTCTTTGAAGTGCCGGCTTTTACCGTAAACGCTTCGCCGAGCGTTGCTTGATGATTGGAATTAAATGTCTTGGAGACGCCGATTTGCGTGCCGTCCTCGCCAAGAAGGATAACTCCGCTAAACACTGCATCACCAGCCAAAGCCGAGTGTTCAATCGTTAGGTTATTCACCGCTACATCGCCTGCACCTGCCGTTAGGGTGAATTTAGTAAACGGAACGCGCGCCGCATTTTCAGGAGCAAGTCCTGATGCCGGCTGTGCCGGTGAAGAAACAACAAGCCCAGAACCAGAAGGCACAACTACCGTGGTAGTCGTACCGCCCGTCGTGGTGGTTGTCGTTGTCGTACCACCTGCCGCATTAACACTTTTCATAGTAGTCGGACCGAAATATCCAACTGCTGGGGAAATTCCCTTTGCCGCCTGATATTTCGCCAATGCCGCGCGAGTCGCAGGACCGAAGTATGTTGACTCACTGCCAACTGAACCCGGACCAGATGACGATACGACATATCCGTTGCTATTAAGAAACTTCTGAAGATCTTTCACATCGCTTCCAGTAGAACCAACCGTAAGGTTCCGAGCGAATGTGGTGCCTGCCGCTGCTCCAGTTGAAGGAGAAGAAACTGCGGTGCGCGCCTGTGCCGCTTTGTCGGGAGAAATGATGCCCAAGCTGATGAAGAGTTCCACCAGATCCTTAAGCGTCATACTCTGGGCGTTCGCTACTTGAGCGAACGCGCCGGCAAAGAGAACTGCCGCCACCCCCACACCCACAAGTCCTACTGCAAGCCATTTTGTCTTGGATGTATAAATGGTATTCATAAACAAAATAAATAATTAATTAACTGAATAATCTTCTTTAACGGTATTTATTAATAAAAACAATAATGCCGACTAAAGAAGAATTATGTTTTTTCTATAAACCGCAACTGCGGAGCGCGCGCGTTCGACGCGCACGCGCTCAAAGCGGTTTGGTACCCCGAAGGGTCCAACTCTCTTTTTCTTTTTCCTGTCATCGCCAACAGAAATAAAAAGAGCTTGTTGGTAACTAAAGTAACAAACATCTGCGCATACGAGTTTAACCTTATAGCGCAATGTATATCTATCTTACACTGTCTGATATGAAATTGTCAACGAACACAAAATACATTATACAGCGCGTGCCAGTGCACACGCAAAATGTATGTGTGGATAACCCACACAAAACAAGTATCGCACATAAGAAAAAACAGGTCAATTTACACTATTTCTCCGCAGAAAATAGGAGCGGCTGAACAAAAGCGTATGCACTCCATCTCTTTTCTCCTAGTTTTTTCAATACACCTCTATCAACCAATTCATACAATTCTCGTTGAATCGTCTTCTCTCCACAGTCATCTATAAAGGACAGAATTTCTTTAACTGTCAGTTTCTTTTTGTCCTTTAGAGCTTCTATAATTGCCTTTTGCCTTGTAATACGCCTTTCCATCCTTATATTACTTACCGTTTGTGCTGTATCTTTTTTTGAAAAAATAGAACCCACCGCGTGTCCTTTATTTTTGTAAAGGACATTATGAGCAGGCATTATATTTTGTATCGGACTTATCAAATCACTTTTATATTTTCTAACGGACATTTTGTGCACACCGCGCGGTCTGCCGCGGGTTGGTTTCCGGCGGAATTCAAAGCTCTGTTTTTTTGCAATAGGTAAGTCTATGTCCCCACACCTAACTTCAAATATCTTTTCAATAAAAATAGGGAAAAAACTCTGTATTTCACGCTTCAGAATAGCGGTATTCGCTTCTGAAATGGCGCCACCTTGCTCGCCGACGCTTAAGAGAGAAACCAGTACGGAAAGACATCCCAAAAAATGCGCACGATGCATGGGCTCATTTGTCTTATTTCTATCATCGCGCATAAAGGACATTACGCGTTCAATTAAATCTGTTGCTGATGTCCGTAACTTCCATTTCAATGGCTCATTGTCCGATAGAAAGTTTGTTATTAAATAAATAGCGCGAACAAAGTTCTCAACCTTTTTGACTATGAAAATCAAGTACTTTCCGCCTATAAAGGACATATCTGGGTAGTCGGTAATTTTATAAAGGACATTATCGCTTGTCCTTGTGTCCTTTATAATATTTTTGTTCATATAGTTTTGTCCTTTATAAAATCTAACGGACATTCATAAAGGACACTTCCATTATAAAGGACAAATGTCCTTTATCAACAAAAAAAAGAGGTGGGAAACAAAAATAGGATACGGGCAAGGGGGTTTCAAAACCTTTGTGTTATCATTATCTTCATGGCAAAACGAAATAAGGAAAAAACGCGCTCTGTAAAACCTGAGACATGGCGCGGTATCGTGGCACTAATTCTTTTGGCGTGCGCGCTCTTTGCAGGCCTCGCGTGGTTGCATAAAGCCGGTGCCGTTGGTGATGCGTTTTTCGTGATGTTTTCAAAAATCTTCGGTGTCGCGTACGCCCTCGTTCCTCTTATATTCCTTGGCGGTAGTATTTTGCTCTTCCGACCGCGGGAAAGCGAGGCGAAAGTGCCAGTGGTTAAAGCGCTGTGCGCGCTTCTCTTTGTAGTAGCGGCACTTGGGCTCACCGATCTCTTTCTACCGGCGCGCGGAGGGCTTGCGGGAATTGCGATTGCTAGTTTTTTCGTTTCTCTTTTTGACCGCTACGCGAGTGCGGTGATACTCGGCGCCCTTTCGCTCGTACCGCTTCTCATTCTGTTCAATGTTCCCCTTTCGCTTTCGCCGTTTATATCGGTATGGCAAAAAATATTCGGAGCTATTCGCCCATCGTTGCGCATTGAAGGCGAAACAACTGAGATTGAGACCTCAAATGAAGATAGAACAGATGAAACCACTGAAAACAAAGCGGAAGCTTCCGAAGACGAAGCGGAATCCGCAAAAACATCCGAACCGGTGATAGCGCAAGACGAAAATAACTGGCAACCGCGAAAGTCCGCGCGCATTAAATTTGGAGCATATGAACCGCCGCCGTTATCACTTCTCGAGCGCGACCAAGGAAAACCGGATGTAGGCGACATAAAAGCGAATTCAAACATCGTCAAACGAACACTCCGAAACTTCGGCGTGGAAGTTGAAATGGATGAAGTGTCTATCGGTCCGTCGGTAACGCGCTATGCACTGAAACCCGCAGAGGGAGTCAAACTTACTGCTATTGTCGCGCGTCAAAACGACCTAGCACTTGCGCTCGCCGCACACTCTATACGCATTGAGGCGCCTATTCCGGGCCGTTCTCTGGTAGGGATTGAAATTCCAAATCAAACGCGTGCGACGGTACGGCTCGGAGCACTTATTGGAAGCGAAGAGTTTTCCGCCTCAGACAAACACCTGTTGTTTGCACTTGGTAAAAGTGTTGCCGGAAAACTTCATTTCACCAACCTTGCAAAAATGCCGCACCTTTTGATTGCAGGAGCGACGGGCTCTGGAAAATCTGTTGCAATTCATACACTGGTTGCATCACTTGTCTATCGCAATTCTCCGGAAGCGCTTCGCTTTATGTTCATTGACCCGAAACGGGTTGAACTAACTCTGTACAACGGCATACCTCACCTATTAACTCCCGTGATTACGGACGCGAAGAAAGCGATTCAAGCACTTCGTTGGGCGGGCAAAGAGATGGAACGGCGATACAATATTCTAGAAGAAGAATCGGTGCGCGATATTGATTCGTATCATAAAAACATATTCATTCCATCACCCGACAAAGCCGACCCGATGCCATATATCGTTATCATCATTGATGAACTGGCGGACATTATGTCTACCTACCCGCGCGAGCTTGAGGCGGCAGTCGTGCGGCTTGCGCAAATGAGCCGCGCGGTGGGAATTCACCTCGTGCTCTCCACCCAGC
>JAUYPY010000024.1 GCA_030697445.1 bacterium
ATGCTTGCATTTTTCTCTTCTTCCTTTCTTCCTTGCTTATCCACACTTAGCATTAAGGTACGGCCGTATCTTAATGCTAAAATATAAAGTATCTCTATGAGGAACATAAAAGAACGGATTGCGGCGGGTAAAAAAGGGAAGGGTCGGCGCGTAGGCGCTGTACAGCAAAAAACATTACTTCTCCTGCTCGGCGGGTTTGCGCTTGCGTGTACGCGTTCATTAAACAAACAATGGAAGATTATTGGCGATATGAAGCAGGAATGGAAAAAAATTAACCGGCAAACAGCGGAGAGAGCTCTTGCTTCTTTGTATGACTCAAAACTAATTGATGCCCGCCAAAATAATGACTGTACATTCACTATTGTATTAAATGAGAAAGGGCAAAAACGAGCGCTTACTTACAATCTCGGAGCTATGCGTATTAAACAACCGGAAAAATGGGATGGATTATGGCGCGTTGTAAGCTTTGATATACCAGAAAACATCCGTGATGCGAGGGATTCGTTGCGAAATCGCTTGCTCAATTTGGGATTCTTTGAATTGCAACAATCCTTCTTGGTGCATCCATATGAATGTTACGACGAGATTGAATACATAACGGAATTATATGATCTCCGTCCGCATGTTCGCTTTATGCGCGCCGGTTACATTGATAATGAAATACGTCTCAAAAAGTTCTTCCGCCTTCCCACATAACTAAATGCTAATTTAGCAATAAGGTACGGCCGTATATTAATGCTAAATATCGATACACCGAGTGATTACAGCAAATTACATCTACACCAACTTCCATATTTTTTAGTAAGTAAGGAGTTTTATAAACTCGGTTTCGGAAAGAATGGGAATGCCGAGGATTTTTGCTTTTTCGGATTTGGAGCCGGGGTTTTCGCCCGCGACGACGAACGAGGTTTTTTTAGAAACGGATTCGGAAACAGAGCCGCCGAGTGTTTTTATTTTTGCTTTTGCATCGTCGCGCGCGAGCCCCGCGAGCGTGCCGGTCAATACAAAGGTCTTGCCCTTGAGTTTTCCGCCGCCCGCCCCGACTGCCGTCGGGGCGGGCTTTTCAATTCTCACACGCGCGAGCAATCGTTCCACAAGCGCGCGGTTTTTTTTCTCCGCAAACCAATCCACAATCGCCTTACCGACAATCGGCCCGATGCCGTTTATTTTTTCAAATTCCTCAAACCGCGCGCGCTGAATTCTTTCAATAGAGCGAAAATGCAACGCGAGGTCTTCGGCGGTTTCCTCCCCCACTTGCGGAATTGAGAGCGAAACCAAAAAGCGCGGAAGCGTTACACGTCGCGTCACATCTATTGCCGCGAGCAGATTGTCTGCCGACTTTTCCGCGAAGCGCGGGAGCGCGAGCAGGCCGTCGCGTGTCAGCGTAAAAATGTCGTCAAAAGAAAAAATGCGCTTATGCTCAAGCAAAAGGTCAATAATTTTTGGCCCAAGCCCGTCTATATTAAATGCCTTTTTTGAAGCGAAGTGGTAGAGCTTTTGCTTGTGCACCGAAAATGAACTCTTATTGACGCACCGCCATGCCGAAGCGCCGGCCACGCGCTCAATTGCGCCATCTCCTCCGCACTCGGCGATTTTTGACGGCCAGCGAAACGGTTTCTCTTTTCCCGTACGAAGATCCATCACTACCGAAACAATATCAGGAATTACATCGCCAGCTTTTTGCAAAACGACGGTGTCGCCAATGCGCACATCGAGCCGCTTTATTTCATCTTCATTGTGGAGGGTTGCGCGCGACACGAGCGAACCTGCAACCTGCACCGGCCGCAAGTGCGCAACAGGAGTTATAACACCCGTGCGTCCGATTTGAAACGAAATGCCTTCCACAACCGTCGTTACCTGTTCTGCCGGAAATTTAAACGCGATGCCGAACCTTGGAGATTTACCAGTATAACCAAGTTGTTCTTGCAATCTTCTTTCATTAACTTTTATAACCACTCCGTCAATAAGATAATCTTCTCTAGCCGCTTTTTCTTGCCATTCTTTCCAATATTGGATTACTTCCTTGACATCTTTGCAGTATTTAAAATGTGGATTGACTCTAAAGCCAAGTTTTGTAATTAACTCAAGTTCATCTTTTTGCGTGGAAGGAAATGTCTTTTCGTAATAGGCGATATCGTATACGAATATTTCAAGCCGCCTTTCTGCTACTACAGTGGGGTCAAGTTGACGAATTGAACCAGCGGCAATATTTCTGGGATTAGCAAAAACCTGTTCCTTTTTCTTTTTTTGGATTTCATTGAGACGAACAAAATTCTTCTTTCCCATCCAAATCTCGCCTTCAACAATAATATCAACGGCTTCATTTAATCTGAGCGGGACGGATTCGATTCGTTTGATATTTTCCGTCACATTTTCTCCAATTTTTCCATCGCCTCTTGTTGCCGCAACCTTCAAAAGACCTTTTTCATATTCTAAAACAACTTTTAGTCCATCTATTTTTAATTCACATAGGTAACCGTAGACGGGCGCTCCGTCCTTAAGAAATCGTTTTATCCGTTCATCGAAATCAACAATATCTTGCTCCGTAAACGCATCATTAAATGACCACTGTGCAACCTTGTGTTTTACTTTTTTAAACTCCGGCAGGGGCTTACCTGCAACGCGCTGTGAGGGAGAATCCGGCGTTACGAGCTCCGGATATTTTGTTTCAATTTCAACTAGCTCGCGCTTCAACGAGTCAAGTGCTTCAGGAGAAATAGATGATTCATCCAACACATGATACTCATAGCGATATTTCTCAATTGCTTTCTTGAGCTGTTCTAATCGTTCTTTTGCTGTTTGTGGTATGGTTTCTTTCATATATTAGTATTTTACACGAATCGCGCGCTCAACGCGGTTTGGGTTTGGATTTGCCGTACAATCGTTTTTGCCGCGCGATTCAATGATTGTAGCGGAAATTTTATCTTGGTTATCGTCTATCTTGCTCACCGTTACATCCGCGCATGCAGTTCCGTCGAGCGGAATACGAAAGGTAGACACCGCGGAAAGCGACTCGCGCGTTGACGAAACGCCTATATTCCCATTACGACATCGGATAGTTGTTGGATTAGGTATGCTTAGTGAATTCGTGGAAGTTGCAAACACCGCCGGACGCTTGCGATCGTGGTAAAATGCGCATTCCCAGCCGGAATCCGCCGCGTAAAATGCGACATGCGACTCGCGTGCAACGGACGATAAATCCAGTTCGCGCAATACTATATTGAATGTCGCGATACCGATCGCCAAAAGGAGCGACCCTACAAGCGACGCGAACAACAGCGTAAATCCGTTTTTTATTTTCTTGTTACCAGTCATAAATATATTCACGAACTATGATATCGCGCACCGGCAAGTTTCCGGTTTGCCAAAGTACTTTTACTTCAACTTTTGCTTCTTTATCTGAGCGATTATCGTCGCTCGGTATCGTCCTAATGGTAACTTCTCGCACAAATCGTGTATCTTCCCAATTCAATGTTTTGAATCCATAACGTCCGCCGGACTTACCCTCAAACGCAAGAAGATAACAAGAACTGCCGTATGGTTTTTGATCTTTATTGTCGCATTTCTTAAAAGCATCATTCGCGACCTGCGTCACATCCACCATACACACTTTCCCGACGCATTGTTCCAGACCGTTAAGCCAGTTATTTCTCTTGTGTTCATTCCCATCGCGAATACTTCGAATATATTCAATCGCTTCTTCTGCAAGAAAGGTTGCAACCACTTGGTCGCGCGCGTACACCGCGGAGCGAATGCTCCGCTGAGCAAGGGTAAGCGGCCCAACGACCGCGCTTACTAAAATGACGACCGCCACCAATGTTTCTATAAGTGAGAATCCGCGCATATATTTTAGCTGTCCATTAACCGCTGTGTAATGAAGGTCTGAATATCAAACCGCGACTCTAGTTTTTTCTTTCCTTCTTTCATAATCCCGCCAACCAACATTAACGCGTGCGGCTGTTCTTCATCCCCAAACTGTGTGCCACCGAGCAAAAAACAAAAACGGTCTATTCTCACTTCCGGCGCGGTAACGCCTATTGGCTTTCCACTTCCAACCGTACGCACAATTTGTGTACCGCTTAAATAATACGATATGGCTGTTCCGTCTTGAGAGGTGAAAGAAATGCCGTTCGTATAACCGCTCAAACAATTGCCGCGCGCGAAGCCCGCCAATGAATAGCCTGAACCCGTACGAAGATTTCGCGCTACGCTTTCCAGCGCAAAGTTTATATTGTTGACTACCGATTTAAACGCCTGTGCTTTACGATTCGCATCCGCAATCGCAAGCAAAGCGCCTGCGGCAATAAGCGCGACCACGGTAAAAACCGCAACGGACATAATCATTTCAATGAGTGTAAAACCTCTATTTGTGTTTTGCATATTATTGATGCCGTATCGCAATCTGCCCCGTCTGAAATACTTCAACGGTTCTGCTTTCACGGCGCTTAGGCGATACAAGCAATACTCTAGCGCTCTGGTATCGTTCTTCGTTTTGCGTGTTTAGATCGGTGCGTATAAATGCATCAGGGTACGGCCTCTTAAATACTATATCCAAAAACGATACGGAAGTATCGCCTGATGTAAAGTTGCGGCAATCCAGAGAACCAGCAGCAGTAAGCACACCGCAAAACGAAGCTATGCTATTACCTCGTTCCAGTTTATAGACCGCTAAACATTCCGATTCGCCGCCTTGTACGCAAACGCCATCCAAACTGGTACCATCGTATTTGCGATTGTTATTTTTATCTGAAAAAAATACAAAGAAAGTATCGGATTTAAAGTGTATTCCATAGCCATTATTGAATGCGCCGCCGACCGTGCTTTCGCGCACTGAAATACCGTAACTCTGCGCTTCGCGCAGTGATAAAGCGACATCATACGCAAGGTTCGTCGCTAAAATCCCCTCGCCAAAGCGCGCATGGTTCATAAGCGCGGCGCCCGTGATAATCGTAAAAAGTGCGATAACCACCATTAGTTCCATTAAAGAAAATCCGCGCATGATTAAAAAAGAAAATAAGTAATGTTAAATTCAAAAACCCATACGATAAATGCGCCAAGCGCAAGAAACGGACCGAACGGAAGTTCGCTTTTCATAGAGAAATTAAAACGGCGTGCTGCACGACTTAATACAATCAAGCATACACCGACTAAAGCGCCGAGCCAAAACGCAATAAGCATTCCGGAGAGCCCGAGCGAGAGCCCGAGGAACCATCCTAGCCCCAACTCAAGCTTCGCGTCCCCAAGACCCATCCACCTTCCGCGCGAAAAAAACCAAAACGAGGCAAGTGGTAGCGCAAGAAGCGGTCCGGAAATCAAATGCGTCCATTGAAATATATCCGCCGCGTTTCCATACAGTAGAGGTGAGAAAAATCCGAACCCCGCGAGCGCATACGCCGCGCCGTTTGGGATAATTTTGGTGCGTATGTCGTAAACAGAAATCGCAATGATGGTACTCCAGAAAATCAAAGAGAAAAATAGTAAAGAGAGTTCGGAAATACCGTTCGTATAAAAAATCAAAACAAAAACAACACCGGTAATCAGCTCAACAATCGGATACTGAAACGATATGCGGCTTTTGCAAGCGCGGCACTTGCCGCGCAAAGCAATAAAACTCAAAAGAGGCACAAGCTCAAACCACTGTAATTTTCGGTTGCAGGCAAGACAAGATGACGCGCTTACTATAGAGCGACCAGTGCCGTACCGAAACGACCATGCATTGATAAAACTGCCGATAGAAAGTCCTAGGAGAAATGCAATACTAAGGAACCACATCATACACTACTGCCGAAGTTGCTCCATCAAAGTCGGTACCGGTCGTACCTCCACCCGGACAACCAGTTGCCGCAGTTCCCGCACCCTGCCCTTTCTTACTGCTCAACGCAATGTTACCAGTATCTTCGAGTGTTGTTCCTAAATGATACGAGGTGCAACTCGTCAAAGGCGCATACTTGTACGCCGTCTCCCCGGCACCAGTTGGTGGAGTTGGAACTTTCGGGATAAAACTATTACTTGCTAATGCATCCAAATTTGTCGGGTACTTTCCGTTCCCCACGCTAGAATCAAAATACAACTCAAGCGCGAGTTGGAGTTGCTTCACATCATCAACTCGCCGCGCGTCGCGCGCCTTCTTGCGCGCTCCGTTAAGAGAAGCAACCACGACCGATGACAAAATACCGATGATTGCAATCACGACCAAAAGTTCTATAAGCGTAAATCCTCGTCTTTTCATAGTAATAAAAAATAAATAATAAAAAAACCTGTTATTTCAACTCTCTGTAGTATAGCGCCCCATCTAAATCGCGCAATGGGTATGTGGATAGCGGTTTACTTCATATACTCGCCGAAATGCTGTAAATCGGGATAAGCACGGCGGCAAGGAGCACGCCGACACCTAGGCCAAGCCCGACGATAAGTATCGGCTCAATTAACCCAACAAGCGTATCTACCGCCGCCGTAACTTCCCGCCGGTAAAAACGCGAGAGGGTTTCCAAGATATTGCCGAGCTCACCCGCCTCTTCGCCTACTTTCACCATCGCAACCATAATACCAGGAAACTCGCGGTGTGCGCCTAGAGAATCAGAAATAAGCCGACCGCCCTTTACCGATTCGGCGATATCATCAAGTGCCGCGCCGTACACAGGGCTTCCTACCACATCGCGCGTAATCTCAATCGCCCTCACAATCGGTATCGCAGCAGAAAGCATAGTATGCATATTATCCGCAACGCGCGAGAGATAGAGTTTCCGCAAAAGCATACCGAACTTTGGGATTGCAAGCACAAAACGGTCTGCCGCCATTCTACCGGATGGCGTTTTTATGTACTGCCAGAGCGCAAATACTCCTGCAACCGCGAGTGCAAGGAGCACAACGCCGTACGCGACGAAAAAGTCGCTCATTGCTACTACAACACGCGTATAAAACGGCACTTCCCGCCCCGACTCTGCAATGACATGCGAAAGTTGCGGAATAACTGTAGTAAGCATCAAAATCATAACGGCAAAAAAAGTAACGATAACGAAAATAGGATAGATGAGCGCGTTCTTCGCCTTGCTCGTTACTTCGTAGGTACGCTCCAGATGGTCGGCAAGAAACTCAAAACTCTCCGACAATTTACCCGCCTCTTCTCCAGCGCGTACCATACTCACATAAAAATTGGAAAAAATATGCGGGTGGCGCGAGAGAGCGCGCGAAATGGCAGAGCCGCCCTGCACATCATCGGCGATTGCCGTGAGCGCTTCGCGGAGCGGCGGACTATCCACTTCGCCGGACATAAGACGAAAAACACGAAGTGCTGAAACCTGTGCAAGAAAGAGCGTCGCTAGCTCGCGCGAGAGAAGTACGACATCACGCGTTTTGACTCGGTCAAAAAACGCAAGCCGTTTCCCTAGGAGCGTCCGCTCGCTTCCCGCTTCCGTCAATGCTCCCACCGTAAGCCCGCGCCGTTGGAGCGACGACACAGCGGACTCGGAAGACAGCGCCTCAATCGCCCCCGTTTGCGGGGTGCCGTTTTGGTCTGTAGCTTGGTAGTTGAATAACATATCAAAGCAATCTTTCTAATACTGCAGGATTGAGCGAATAAGAGAACGCAACTTCAGGCGTAATTTCGCCGCGGCGCACGAGCTCGGCAAGCGAGCGGTCCATATCTATCATCCCCTGCTCCGCGCCGGTTTGAATAACGGTTTGGATTTCGTGCGTGCGTTTTTCGCGAATCAAGTTCGCCACCGCGCTGTTGGAAATAAGGAGCTCGTAGGCGGGCACACGGCCGCCAGCGACGCGCGGCACGAGCCGTTGGGAAAAGATGCCTGTGAGCGACCCCGCGAGTTGGAGCCGAATCTGCTCCTGCTGGCCCTCGGGAAACACATCAATGATGCGCTCAATCGTCTGCGCGGCGCTGTTCGTGTGAAGCGTTGAGAACACAAGGTGCCCGGTTTCCGCCGCGGTGACCGCGGCGGAAATGGTTTCAATGTCGCGCATCTCGCCGATGAGCGCGACATCAATGTCCTGCCGAAAAAGCGAAGTGAGCGCGGTGCGGAAGTCCTTGGTGTCCAATCGCACTTCGCGTTGGTCTATAATGGACTGCTTCTGCTCGTACACATACTCAATCGGGTCTTCAATCGTCATAATGTGCTCGGCGCGGGATGCGTTCACCATTTCAATAAGCGACGCGAGCGTTGTGGATTTGCCGCTCCCGATCGGCCCCACAACCAAAAAGAATCCTTGCTGGCGCTTGGTAAAGCTTTCCAATATCGGCGGCAACCCCAGTTCTTCAAGTGTCTGTATTTTGCGCGGAATGAGCCGCATTGCAAACGCAATGCCGCCCTGCTGAAAATAGCCGTTTACGCGGAAGCGCGCTTTGTCGGCGTATGCCCACGACACATCCACTTCTTTATCTGCAAAGAATCGCTCTACTTCCTCCTTCTTAAGCAACGCGCGGGAAAACCCTTCCGCGTCCGCATGCGAAATTTTCGGCTGTTTTTCCAAAGGGAGGAGCGTGCCGTTCACGCGGATCGCTGGCGGCTTGCCTTCCGATAAATGCAAATCGGACGCGCCCTCGCGCAAAACATAATCCGCCAACCCTTCCAGTTCTTTTGTATAATCAGAAGCCATAATTATTTTTTCCGTCCATCAACAACCCTTTGAACCATTTCTACCACTTCAGACGGAATCAGTGCGGCTTTGACGATATAGCCGTCAACGCCAAGCGCTTTTACCTTTTCAATACTCCCATCTTCCTGCCCTTGGTTGGTGAGTGCGACGAGCGCGGCGCGAGGCGCGAGCTTTTCTTTTTTGATGGTTTCCAAAAACGCAACGCCGTCCACCCCTGGCATAATGATGTCAAACATAACCGCGTCTGGCGAAAGCCCGTCGCGCAGTTTCTGAAGCGCTTCAGCCGCGTTTAGCGACGCCTCCACCGCCCATCCGGCTTTCCCAAACTTCGTCTGGTACATCGTGAGAAGAAACTTATCGTCGTCTACCACGAGTATCGTGTGTTTTGCGTTGGAGTCCATAGTGTAAGTATATACCACTATCGTGAGCGTTTGTAGGTGTGCGACCCGCGCCGTTCCACGCGGTAAACAAAAACAGAATGCGTCTGTTGATAGACCTCGTAAAAAATCCGGTAGGGACCTACGCGGCGTCGCCACGAGTTGTTTTCTCCTTTAAGTTTCTCAATGTCTCCGAAAAATGGGTTTGTTTGTAACTCATGAATCACCAAGAAAATAGCTCCAGCATTTTGTGCTGGAATCTTTCCTAGCGCTTTACGCACTTTACCGCGAACTTCTACGCTCCATGTCGTGTTTGAGTACATCAAGGGTTACAAAATCGCCGCGAGCATAATCCTGCCGTGCGATTTCAAGGTCGCGTTTTTGGACTTTAGTCATAGAGACCTCCTTGAACACACGCGGCGATTCCGCGCGTTTCAATTCTTCGTATTCCTCTTTCGGAATCAGGACGAGGT
>JAUYPY010000033.1 GCA_030697445.1 bacterium
AACGCGGTTTTTGGAAGCGCCGAGAGGAGTCCAACCATTGCATTAACGATTCCTGTGGTTTGAATGAACGTAATTTGGTCGTCAAACACGGCAGGGTCGTCTGTATCAAACCCAACAATGAAACCGGCAAGCACTTCTATCCCATAACTGTGTACCGTGCGCACCGCCTCTGCGAGATTTACATTAACATTCTGCCCCTTTTTGCATGCGATGAGGCCATCTCGTCGCGGTGTCTCAATACCTAGAAACACTTTGGTAAAACCTGCGTCACGCAATAGACATAAAAGTGTCGGATCTTTCGCAAGATTGACGCTGGCTTCAGTGAAGAAACTAAACGGATAACCATGAGTGGTCTGCCACACGACAAGATGTGGAAGCATTTCCTTTACCCGTACGATATTACCAACAAAGTTATCGTCCACAATAAATACGGAATCGCGCCATCCAGCGCGATAGAGTGCCTCCACTTCCGCAATGAATTGCGACGTTTCTTTTAAACGCGTCTTTCTTCCGTAGAGGATGGTTATGTCACAGAACTCGCAGTTGTAAGGACACCCCCTCGTATATTGAATTGGCATTGTCGCATAGTGTCTGAAATTTATCAGATCCCAGCGCGGCAACGGCGTAATGTTAAGATTCGGCTTATTTGCTGAGGTGTATTCACTTTTTGGGTTTCCGCAGTTAAAGTCGCGAAGAAATTCCGGAAGCGTGATTTCTGCTTCATTAAGCACAAAGTGATCAGCTCCGCGCACACTCTTTTTGTCGCAGGATGTGAAAAACGGCCCCCCAACAACCGTTCGCTTGCCGTGCATTTTTGCCCGATCCAGAATTTCTTGAGCAGAATCTTTCTGTACAATCATCGCGCTAACAAAAACCATATCAGCCCATTTAAAATCCGCATCGCGAATAGTCTGAACATTCATATCAACGAGCCGCACATTCCATTCTGCCGGAAGAAGCGACGCCACAGTGAGCAGTCCAAGTGGTGGAAACGCAGCTTTCTTTCTAATAAAGGAAAGTGCGTGCCGAAACGACCAGAAAGTATTCGGATATTCTGGATACGCAAGTAAGATGTTCATATTTTATTCCTAATTTTATTTTTTTCAATGTACTGTAATCTAACTGTAGAATGAGGCACAAACAAGACAGTGTCAATGCGATGTGTGATTAAATTTCAATACCCGTAAGAAATGATATAATACTAGCGGCCGTGATAGATTCTTAATTAAAAAACATATGAATCAAAAATCAGTAGTGAAAAAGGAAATATACAAAATTCGCGGTATGCATTGCGCTAGTTGCGCGGGAACGATTGAGCGCGCGCTTCAGAAAACAGCCGGAGTGCATTCGGCTTCTGTTAATTCTGCCTCGGAGTCGGCGCTTGTTGAATTGAACGAGGAAGAAGTCAGCGAAGATATCTTAAAAAGCGTCGTCAAAGATATCGGCTATGAATTGGTTACTGACGGGGTATCTAAAATCAAACCGAGTCCGGGTGCTCACGCGCAAAAGACACATGGGTCATCGCACAAGCATGAAATGCACAATGGTATAGAACGGAAGATTATTGTCGGCGCAATTCTTTCAGTTTTCATATTTTTGGGAAGTTTTCCGGAATGGTTCTCGTTCGTCCCGGAAATTCTACAGAATTATTTTGTATTGCTTGCGCTTACAACGCCAGTACAATTTTGGGTTGGCGCGCAGTTTTACAGCGGGTTGAAAATCCTGTTTAAATACAAAACGGCTGATATGAACACGCTGATTGCTGTGGGGACGCTCGCTGCGTATTTTTATAGCGCGGCGGTTGCGTTCTTTCCAGATTTCTTCCGTGTCGGCGCAGCTGAACCAAAAATATACTTTGATACATCGGCAATAATTATCACACTCATTTTGCTTGGGAACTATCTTGAAATTCTTGCAAAAGGGAGAGCAAGCGAGGCGATTAAAAAACTGATGAAGTTGTCGGCGAAAACCGCGCGCGTGAAGCGCGGCGGAGCTGAACAAGAAATTCCGATTGAAGAAGTCGCGATCGGCGATTTAGTAATTGTGCGGCCAGGAGAAAAAATCCCGACTGACGGCGAGGTTACGGAAGGAGCATCTTCGGTTGACGAGTCAATGGTTACCGGCGAAAGCATTCCTGTATCAAAAGAAGCTGGCTCAAAAGTTATCGGCGCAACCATAAATCAAAACGGCTCCATTACATTTAGAGCAACGCGGGTAGGCAAAGATACGGTGCTCGCGCACATTATTAAAATGGTTGAAAGGGCACAGGGTTCAAAAGCTCCGATTCAGCGCTTGGCAGACATCATTTCTTCGTACTTTGTGCCTGCTGTGTTTGTAATAGCAATACTGTCTTTCGCTGTCTGGTTTTTGTGGGGACCGGAACCATCTCTGACTTTTGCTTTGATTAATTTTGTAGCAGTGCTTATTATCGCCTGCCCGTGCGCTTTGGGCCTTGCAACTCCGATGGCAATGATGGTGGGCATCGGCAAAGGCGCGGAAAAAGGAATCTTAATACGCGAAGCCGCAGCACTTGAGATTGCAAAGAAAATCAACGCGGTTATTTTGGACAAAACGGGAACATTGACGCGCGGAAAACCTGTAGTAACAGATGTAGTGGATATTCAAAATTCAAACTATGGCTTATTGGCGGTGGCGGCGAGTTTGGAACAAAAATCGGAGCACCCGCTAGGCGGCGCAATTATTGAAAAAGCGAGAAACGAACAAGTGAATTTTTACGAAGTAATTGATGTAAAAGCAATTCCGGGAAAAGGCATTTCTGGAAATCTTTTTACAAATAATCAAAAGATTTCGGTTGGCGTGGGCAATCGCGCATTTGCATCGTTTGTAGACGCGGATACGCGCGGTGTTGAAAACGCGATGCAATCGCTTGAAGCCGATGGAAAAACTGCGGTTCTCGTAATGATGCAAAAACAAATTGTCGGAATCATCGCCGTTGCTGATACCATAAAGCCAGAATCAAAAAAAGCGGTGGAGAAATTGCAAAATGCGGGTATGGAAATCTGGCTCATTACCGGCGATAACGAGCGCACAGCGGCAGCCATAGGAAAACAGGTTGGCATAACGCGCATTATGGCCGAAGTATTGCCGGAGCATAAAGCCGCGAAAGTTCAGGAACTTCAGAAGCAAGGAAAAAAAGTGGCGATGGTTGGCGACGGCATAAACGACGCACCGGCGCTCGCGCAAGCGGATTTGGGAATTGCGATGGGAGAAGGAACAGATATCGCAATGGAATCCGCAGGCATAACTCTTATGCGCGGAGACCTAATGCTTATACCAGAGCTATTTGCACTTTCGCGCCAGACGCTCCGTATCGTCAAGCAAAATCTCTTCTGGGCATTCTTTTACAATATAGCGTTTATCCCAGTGGCGGCTGGCGTGCTGTACCCTTTCTTCAAAATCTCGCTGAATCCGGTATTAGCAGCCGCTGCAATGGCATTTTCCAGTTTGAGTGTAGTGCTCAATTCATTGCGGTTGAAGTCGCCTATGCGTTAAAATAGGTTATACTGATTATTAATTAATTAGCAATACACGACATATGACGCAATATCAAAAGGCCTCGTTGTTTCTACTGCGAATCACGATGGGTTGGATGTTTTTCTATGCAGGAATTACTAAAGTAGTAAATCCTGAATGGTCAGCCGCAGGGTATCTAAAGGGCGCAAAAAGCTTTGTTTGGCTTTACGAATGGTTTTTAAGCCCGGCCATTTTACCAATAGTTAATTTTATGAACGAGTGGGGACTTACGCTTCTTGGTGTGTCGTTTATTTTGGGTATTGTGGTGCGATTATCTTCCACGCTCGGTGCACTGTTGATGCTTTTGTATTATCTGCCTATTCTTGATTTTCCTTATCCAAATCCGCATTCATTCATAGTTGACGAGCATATTATCTATATTGCCGGCTTACTGCTCCTTGGTAGTTTTCGCGCAGGACGATTCATTGGCCTGGAAAAATGGTGTTCAGAACTTCCTATTTGTGCATCCTTTCCACAATTGCGTAAATTGCTCGGATAACAGAAACACTGCTATACTACCCGTATGAACAAACGCAAAAAACACGCGAAGCGCAAGCACGCGAAACGCGCCGGTAAAAAAGTGTCGCGCCGTCATCAATGATGAACCCGATTCCTTATTTCATTATCATCGCCGCGGCATGCGCCGGGTTTTTGATCGCATTACACATCCGCCGTAAAAAACAGGCGGAGGAAAAGTTCGTCTGCCCGCTTAATTTTGACTGCGACGCAGTAGTGCGAAGCAAATATTCGCGCGTAGCGGGTGTTCCTATTGAAATCGGAGGATTGATCTACTACGCGCTTATTACGGCAAGCTACGCTCTTTTTTATTTCGCGCCGACACTCCTGTCACCAATTATATCGCTTGCAGTGCTTGCAACATCAGGCGGGGCGGTCCTTTTTTCACTATACCTCACTGGCGTGCAGATGTTCGCGCTTAAAGAGTGGTGCTCATGGTGCCTCGCGTCCGCCAGTATGTGCGCCGTAATTTTCGGAAGCGCACTTTGGATTTTTCTTATATAAATCGGAGTACTCGGAATCGAACCGAGACCTCACGCACCCGAAGCGTGTATACTACCACTATACTATACTCCGATAATTTCTGACTAGATTATTTTCCCTTACGGAAGCGCATTATACGCACAAGCACAGTTTCGCATTTTTGCTCTAAAACGGCAAGAAAGCGTGCGCCTGCAGGCCAGTAATGGCCAAGCACTTTTTTGAAGTACTCAACTTTCTGTTGCGTGCGTGGAGACAGAAATGAGATGAGGGCAATTCCAAGAACAAGGAGCGCAATACCTTGTAGAAAAGGCAAAAAAAGGCCTATAACGCCGGCAACAATAAAAAGCCAACCCAATAAATGAATTATATTTTTCATTTTAATCCTTTGCAATTGCTTGCAGGAGTATACCCCGCTTTCCGCGCTTCTTCAACCGAAGCAAACAAGCGTTTATTTTTCTCCGAAATCTGCGAGGCGCCCGCGCACCACGGATAGTGGTATTTGCTACCGGTTTTTGAAGCAATGATCTGCCCGCCCGCTTGCATGGGCGAGCTTTGCGCGGGCGCGGCAAGAGCAACCGCTGCTAGTGCAGGTGTTTTTTCAACAAGCGTATTCTCAATACGCACCGGTTCGCGCGTATCTTCCAGCTTAGAAAGCCGCCCAAGCCCAAACGACGCAAAACCGACAAGAACAACTACTGCGGAAAAGAATACATCGCTGGAGTTGATTTTTTCTTTCAATTCCTGTATATTCATAGCATTATCGTAACATAACTTATTATGGCGCATAAAAAAGCCGGCGGTTCGGCGAAAAACTTAACGAAGCGAAATCCGCAGTTCCTGGGTACGAAGCTCTATGGAGGCGAGACGGCGCGCATTGGAAACATCATTGTGCGCCAGCGCGGAACGAAAATTATTCCTGGTAAGAACACCGGGCTCGGCAAAGACCACACGATTTTCGCGCTGAAAGACGGCGTAGTTACTTTCAAAGACAAACGCAAAACTCGCTACGACGGCCGGATCGTCTCGCGCAAGATGGTGGAGGTTATTTAGCTACGACGACAATCGTGCACGCGGCTTTTGCATCCCCTGCAACAATTTCAATCGCGTGTTCGCCGGTTGTTTTAATCGGTTGCGCGGACTTGAGAAACTCCGGCGATACGGCGATACCGGTTTTTTCTTTTAGCGCTTTTGCAATCTCGCTTTCGTGAATGGCGGCAAAAAGGTGCCCTTGTTCGTTTGCTTTTGCGGAAATTTCAACGCGCGCGCCGTTAATCGTTTTGAGATTCTTCGCAAGCTCGCTTGCGCTCGCGACTTTGTTTTCTTCAGCCCCCTTGCGCGCCGCTTCGGCGCGCGCGAGCGCTGAAGCCGTTGCGGCTTCCGCAAGTTTGCGGGGAATTAAAGAGTTTTGCGCAAAGCCGTCTGCGACATTTTTTATGTCCCATTTTTTTCCAACCTTCGGGACATCTTGCAATAAAATTATTTTCATATATTGAGTAACTGTATCGCCTTCTCCATCTGCGGGTCGCGACCTTTTTCAATATCATCTTGTGTCATTGGCACTTCCACATCCGGCGTGAGCCCATTTTTAGAAATGGAAACGCCGTTCGGTGTTAGCCAGCGCGCAATCGTTACCTTGAGCGCCGTGTCGGGCGTTATGTCTATGAGCTCTTGCACGCTTCCCTTGCCGAAGGTTTTGACGCCGACGAGTTTTGCCTTGCCGTGTTCGCGAAGCGCTCCAGCAAGAATCTCCGATGCGGATGCCGAGCCCGCATTAACTAGTATCGCCATTTTTAAATTTTTGTTGAACACATCATACCCATGGCTCCGATATACTCGATTTGCACCGTTGCCTCCATGATCTTCCGTCACAATTGTCTCGCCGGCTGGAAGAAAGAAACTCGCAAGGTCAACAGCAACCTCCAAAAAACCGCCGGGGTTGCCGCGCAAGTCAATAATGAGTTTGTTGGAACGACTGACGATAAAGTCGCGTAGCGCGTCGCGGAACATCTGCGGCGCCGCGGATGAAAAATTATAGAGCTTAATCACAAACACACCGTCTTCGCGTAGCCCATTCCCATTCGCAGTCGTCGTTGCCATATCCCCCGCTTTTTTCGGCGATTCCTTAAACTCCGTGTCAATTGTCGGAAT
>JAUYPY010000013.1 GCA_030697445.1 bacterium
TCAATGAACCTCATAAAACTCCTTGAACCGAAACCGGAAAATAGGGAGCGGCCTGTGGTAACTTGGATACAAAAACACACAGCAGTAATTATTTTATTATTGTCGCTTTTTTCGTTGTATGGATTCTTCCTTGCGCACAAGATAGACCTTACAACCGCCGACCTTGGGCGGCATATCAAAAATGGCGAAATAATGTTCCAAGACACAAGCGTTCTTTCTAAAAATTATTACTCATACACTAATCCGGATTTTCCGGTCTTAAACCACCACTTTGCAAGCGGCGCGCTGTTTTACTTCGCGCACAAGCTTGGTGGATTTCCGTTGGTGCAGCTTTTTTTTATTTTCCTATCATTTGCCGCGTTTGCCGTGTTTCTCCTCGCGGCGCGCGGGCGCGCGCCGTGGGGCATTATTGGTTTTGCCGCACTCCTCGCCATTCCCCTTCTCGGTGAACGGACGGAAATCCGCCCCGAGGTCTGGAGCTATCTTTTTGCCGGCTTGTTTTTTCTCATTCTCTCGCGTCGCATACATACCAAAGCGCTCTGGCTCCTGCCGCTTTTTGAAATATTCTGGGTTAATACGCATATATATTTTCTGTTGGGGCCGCTTTTGGTCGGCGCGTTTTTGGTGGAAGCGTTGCTCCAAAAACGCGCCACTTTTTTGCGCCTTCTGGCGGTGTTTGGAGCCACACTCGGGGCAATGCTTATAAACCCATTCGGCTACCGCGCCATTACCGAAGCGCTCACGATATTTCAAAACTTCGGCTACCGGCTCGCGGAAAATCAGACCGTATGGTTCCTGCGCGCGCTCGGCGCGCGCGACCCGAACTTCTGGTTCTTTCAGATTGCGCTTGCGCTTCTCGTGCTTTCATATTTCATACTCTTCTTTAAAAACCGCCGCGCATTCCGCCCGGCGCACTTTTTCGTTGCCTGCGGCATCGGCACGCTTGCCGTGCTTGCAGTGCGTAACCTTGCGCTTTTCGGGCTTTTTTTCATACCGCTCTTTTCAGAAAATCTCCAGCAGATTTTTAAAGACAAAATAAAAAGCGGAACGCTTGCAGCCGCGGCCGCGTGGAGCGCGGCCGCGGCGTTCTTTCTTTGTGTTTTGTTCGGTTTCCCGCGCGCCTTTCCATACTGGAGGACTTTTGGCATTGGGTTGGAAAAAGGAAATAATGCGGCGGCGGATTTTCTGCGCGCAAACAAAATTCAAGGACCATATTTCAACAACTACGACATCGGCGGGTATCTTATCTTTCATCTATTTCCGCAAGAAAAAGTGTTCGTAGACAATCGTCCTGAAGCGTACCATGCGGAATTCTTCCAAAACGAATATATTCCTATGCAAGAAAATGAAGAAAAATGGAAAGAGGCGCTTGCGCGCTACAATTTCAATGCAATTGTGTTTTCACAAAACGACGCAACGCCGTGGGGGCAGAAATTCCTCACAGCGCGAGCGCAAGACCCGCAGTGGGTGCCGGTGTTTGCAGACGGTCGGATTATTATTTTTACGCGCCAAAAATGAACCCACTGCTCTCAATTATCGTGCCGGCGTATAACGAAGAGAAAACAATCGCTCGTGTCGTAGCGCGACTAATTGCATTGCCGTTTCAAAAATGCGAGCTTGAAATTATCGTAGTAAATGACGGCTCAACCGACGGTACTGCCGCGGCGCTTGCGCCCTTTCTTTCACAAGTTATTCTGGTCTCACATACACAAAACAGAGGGAAGGGTGCGGCCTTGCGCGCGGGCCTTGCCCGCGCGCAAGGAGTGTACGCAATCGCGCAAGACGCGGATGCGGAATATTCACCTGAAGAAATTCCGTCACTCCTCACAGAACTGCAAAATCGCTCAGATGCGCTTTACGGCTCGCGAAATATCGCGCCGACTGGCCGCGGATATACGCACTATGTGCTCGGCGCGTGGCTTTTGACGAAGTGCGTGAATCTCATTTTCCACACGCACCTGACCGATACATACACCTGTTACAAACTTATGCGCACCGACTTGTTCCGTTCGCTCAATCTCGTAAGCGACGGATTTGAAATTGAAATGGAAATCACGGCGCGACTACTTAAAAACAAAAAGAAAATTATTGAAGCGCCTATTTCATACGCGCCGCGGCAGTTCACAGAGGGTAAAAAAATCCGCCCGCGCGACGGCATCCGCGGGTTAGCGACGCTTCTCGGCATTATGCTAGAGTAATTCGTATGATTATTTTGGGCATAGAAACATCCTGCGACGAAACAGCCGTTTGCATTATAGAAGCAGACGGACCTGTGGAAGGTGCGAACATTCGCATTCGCGCAAACATCACGCTCTCGCAAGCAGCACTCCACGCACAGTACGGTGGTGTCTTCCCTAATTTAGCGAAACGGGAGCATATAAAAAATCTACTGATAATTTTGAAGGAAGTGCTCAAGGAATCTGAAATGTCGGAAGCAGAACCCGATATAGATGCGATCGCGGTAACATACGGACCAGGGCTTGAACCATGTCTATGGACAGGAATCACATTTGCAGAAGAACTCGGTAAAAAGTGGGGTGTGCTGGTGTATCCGGTGAATCATATGGAAGGGCACATCTTTTCGGCGTTGCTACACAGAAAAAATGTGGCGGCTACTAATTACCACCTACTAACTCCCAATTTCCCAGCATTGGCGCTTCTCATAAGCGGCGGACATACGGAATTGGATTTGATGGAAAATTATGGAAAATATCGGTTGATTGGAGAAACGCGAGACGATGCAGTCGGCGAAGCGTTTGATAAAGTGGCGCGCTTGCTCGGGCTCCCCTACCCGGGCGGGCCGGAGATTTCTCGCCTCGCCGAAACGGCTCGGCAAGGGACCGACATCCGATGCTTGAAGCCCTCAACATCGGATGTCAATCTCCCAAGACCGATGTTGCACAGCGGAGATTATGATTTTTCTTTTTCTGGAATCAAAACCGCTGTGCTGTATTTGCTCAAAAAGATCGGGCCTCATACATCGGGTGTCGTTGCCGAAATTGCACTTGAGTTTGAAAACGCCGTTACCGAAGTGCTGGTATCAAAAACAAAACGCGCACTCCGCGAATACGGCGCGCAGACGCTTATTGTTGCCGGCGGCGTTATCGCAAACACGCACATCCGCCGCGAGTTTACCAAACTCGCGGCGGAAGAAAGCGTACCTCTCCTCATTCCCGAAATCCAGCACACGACTGACAACGCACTGATGATTGCAGTCGCGGCTTACGCGACTGCCATGAGCGGAGCCGAAGGGCGTCCCCTCCACGCCACCGCCAACATCCGCGCTGACGGAACGGCGAAAATCTGTTAAAATAAACACACTATGTTTCCAGAAAAACTCCTCAAACCCTACCAACCCGACGAGACCGAGGCGCGGATTTACAAACTCTGGGAAGAGAGCGGGTATTTTAGTCCGGATAATTTGCCAGGTGAACGGACTACTCCATTCACTATCATAATGCCGCCGCCGAATGTGACGGGCGTGTTGCATATGGGACACGCGCTAATGCTCACGCTCCAAGACATTATGATTCGCTACAAGCGGATGCGCGGGTTCAAGACGCTCTGGCTCCCCGGCACTGACCACGCAGCAATCGCAACGCAATCGCGCGTTGAAAAAGAGATTTATAAAAATGAAAAGAAAACGCGGCACGACATGGGGCGCGAAGAATTCTTAAAACGCGTGGAAGTGTTTGCGAAAAAAAGTCACGACACCATCGTATCGCAAATAAAAGTAATGGGCGCATCCTGCGATTGGTCGCGCGAAGCGTTTACGCTGGATGAAAAACGAACAGAGGCAGTGCACGCAATGTTTAAGATGATGCACGAAGACGGGCTGATTTACCGCGGAAATCGCATCGTAAATTGGGACCAGAAAGGCCAGACCACTATTTCCGACGATGAAATCGTGTACGCGGAGCAAAAGACAAAATTATATACCTTCCGCTACAGCAAGGACTTCCCTATCCCGATTGCCACGACGCGCCCAGAGACGAAACTGGGCGATACGGCGGTAGCGGTTCACCCGGACGGAAAGTGGAAAAAATATATTGGGCAAACATTTGAGATACCAGATTTTGCTGCCGTACCGCTTTCTATACAAATTGTCGGCGATAAAGAAGTTGACCCGGAATTCGGTACCGGTGCGGTTGGTATTACACCAGCACACAGCATAACCGACTGGGAGATCGCGGAGCGGCACGGATTGGACAAAAGCCGAATTATCATAAACGAGTACGCGCGAATGCAAAACGCAGGCGCGCTTGTGGAAGGTAAAAAAGTATTGGAAGCGCGCGAGATTGTGGTTGCGTGGCTCAAAGAAAACGGATTAATGGAAAAAGAGGAAGAAATAACACATAACATAGCGACCGCAGAACGCACGGGCGGAATTATTGAACCGCTTCCAAAATTACAGTGGTTTGTGAATGTAAATAAGCCAATTCCGGCGCGCGGAGGAAAGACGCTCAAAGAGCTTATGCGCGAGCCGGTGGAAAAAGGCGAGATAAAAATAATTCCAGAACACTTTACAAAGACCTACTTTCACTGGATTGATAATCTGCGCGATTGGTGCATCTCGCGGCAAATTTGGTACGGACACAAGATTCCGATTGACGGAGAAGAAGATACTCTGGACACTTGGTTTTCGTCTGGGTTATGGACATTCTCAACTTTAAGATGGCCTGAAAAAACGAGGGATTTAGAACTCTACCATCCGACTGACGTGCTTGAAACCGGCTCGGATATTTTATTTTTCTGGGTAGCGCGAATGATTTTAATGTCGGAGTACGCGCTCGGCGTTGTCCCATTCCACACGGTCTACTTGAACGGAATGGTGCGCGACGCGCAAGGGCGAAAGTTTTCTAAAACACTCGGCAACGGCATTGACCCGATTGATGTGGCGAAAAAGTTCGGCGCGGACGCGGGGCGAATGGCGCTTGTCGTCGGCAATACGCCGGGAACTGATACGAACATTTCGGAAGACAAAATAAAAGGATACAAGCATTTTGCGAATAAGCTCTGGAACATTGCGCGGTTTGTGCTCTCACGCGAGCAAACCGGAGCAGTTGATCCTGAACTGCAGAAAGAATGCGAAACGCTTGCGAAAGACATTACCGATGACATGGAAAGCTTTCGTTTCCACCTCGCGGCGGAAAAAATCTACCATTTCGTGTGGCATCGTTTTGCAGATGTTATTATTGAAGAAAGCAAGAAAATGCCCGAGCGCGGCGCAACACTTCATTATCTTTTGGAAAATGCGCTTAAACTATTGCATCCCTTTATGCCATTTGTTACCGAGGAAATCTGGGGTTTAATGGAAAATAAAAATCTACTCATAGTAGAAAATTGGCCAATAAAATAATATGTCTGCTTCCACTTTATTGTTTGCGTTTATTGGCGGGTTTCTACCCGCACTCCTCTGGCTTTGGTTTTGGCTCCACGAAGATCGCCTACACCCCGAGCCGCGCGGCGCGATCGTACTTACTTTTATCGGTGGAATGGCGGCGGCGCTTCTCGCCTATTTTACTGAACGGTCCATTATTGGTATGGGGTTCGCTTTTTCCGTTACGCTTATCTTGTGGGCAATCGTTGAAGAAGTGTTCAAGTTCGGCTTCGCGTATTTCACGGCGCTCCGCAGGAAAGTATGCGACGAGCCGGTTGACGATATGATTTATATGTTGACCGCGGCGCTCGGCTTTGCGGCGCTCGAAAATACGCTCTTTCTTATCGCGCCGCTCGCAAGCGGCGACATTGCAAAAAGCTTGCTCACGGGGAACTTGCGCTTCATCGGCGCAACCCTACTTCATATCGCGGCATCCAGCTTGATCGGCGCGTTCGGCGCGTTCTACTTTTACAAAGGCAGGAAGGCGCGCGACATCGCGATTGTGGTAGGCCTCGTCGTCGCCACGGCGCTTCACGCTGGGTTTAACTTGATTATCAATACGCAGACCGACCGCTCGCTTATCACCGCATTCGCCATCGCGTGGGCAACGATTATCGTTGTGCTTGCGATGTTTGAGAAAGTGAAAAGGCTCTAGCTGTGGATTACTCGCTTGACTGCCTATGCTACAATACTTTTATAAATACTATGGTTCGCAAACTTTCATTTTTTGAACGGCTCACCGGCGCAAGCGTTCCGGAAGAAACGGAAAAAGAACCCGCGCGCAAGCTCGTGCCGAAAAAAGGCGGGCGCGAGTTGAAGTCCGAACCCGAAGAAGAACTTCTCTCTGAAAGCGAGGAGGGGGAACTCGCGGTAGATGTATACCAAACGCCCGACGACATTGTACTTAAAACGATGGTCGCGGGGGTACGGCCTGAGGATTTGGACCTCTCCATCACGCGCGATATGGTTACTATCAAGGGCAAACGCGAGGAGTCGCACGAAGTGGAAAACGAGGACTTTTTTCACAAAGAATTGTATTGGGGTACATTTTCCCGCACCGTTCTTTTGCCGCAAGAAATTGATGTAGAAGGCGCGGAAGCATCCGAAAAGCACGGTCTCCTCATCATCAAACTCCCAAAAATAGACAAAGATAGGCAGACGAAGCTGAAGGTGAAGAGCAACTAGATTTCTTTGATGCCAAGGCCCAGGATCGAACTGGGGACCCTTCCCTCTTCAGGGGAATGCTCTACCAACTGAGCTACCTTGGCGGACGCAAAAAGAATAGCACAATTTTCTCTACTGCAACAACTTCCCGAAATCGCCGAGTTTGTCGGCGGCGCCACGGACATTGTCTACATCGCCCTTGAGGCCTGAATACACTCTCTCAAGCTCGCCAATGTACGGTTCTATAAAATAGTACGCGCCGAAAGATAGTCCGATGACGACCAGCCAATAAAAAATATGCAGTGAGGTGCCGATGCGCGATGCGCGCCGCATCTTGCGCAGAATCGTATTGTTCTCCTTCGCCAACTCCGCAGTTTTTACGATAAGTGCTTTTTCTTCTGGAGACATAGAATATAGTGTAACATGCCACCGGTAGGAATTGAACCTACATTTAGAGTTTAGGAAACCCTCGTTCTGTCCGTTGAACTACGGCGGCCCGCAGAGTTACGATACCACGCTCGCGAGCGCCTCTTCAACCGTGGGCCTATTGAACCCGACAATCACGCGCGAGCCGACCGTAATTACCGGCACGCCCATTTGCCCGCTTTTTTCAATCATCTCCTGCCTTTTTTGCATATCGGCCGCCACATTGTATTCAGTGTAGGCAAGACCTTTTTCCGCGAAAAACTTCTTAGCGGCGTTGCAATATACACAGGTCGGGGTTGAGTAGATGATTATGTTTTTCATATCTGTTAGCATAGCATAAGCGCGGGTATAGTATAGTGGTAATATGCGTGCTTCCCAAGCATGAGACGCGAGTCCGATTCTCGCTACCCGCATTACTCTCCCAAAATCCAATGCTTTACTTTCTTCCACCACGGTGTGCCGTTAAGTACGACACCGTCTTCTTCGCTTACAGGATCGTCCACCATCATAATGACCTCCTCGCCGGGCTTCGCCATACGAAGCTTTTCCCGTATTTCCTGTTCCGCGCCGCGCGCGCTACCAAAAAGCGCGGCGCTCTCTTGCAGCCGCGCCTCCTGCGCTTCAAGTTCTACGACACGCTCTTCGCCGAGCGTGCGAGCGCGCGCGGCTTCGCGGAACTCGCCAAACGCCCCCCACGCGGCACGCGAGAGAAAAATAATGAGCGCAAGCAAAAGTAAAAGCGTAATCGGCGAATAGAGAATACCCAGCGCGCGTCTTTTTGTGTGGAATTGGTGGGTCATGCTATACTGCCTATATTACTACATTATCAACAGAGGCGCCGAATGTTTGAAGCCCATCAACATTCGGCGCCCATTGGAAACATGTTACTCAACAAAAAACACAAGAAAATAGTCGGTGCGATTTGGGCAGTCGTGTGCTTTCTGATTATCATTTCAATGATACTGCTCTACACGCCAATCTTCCGTTAAATTTACTGCAGCATCTTTACAAACGCCTCAGGTGGAATCTCTACTCTGCCGCTTGCCTTGAGCCGCTTCTTTCCTTCTTTCTGCTGCTGCCACAGCTTCATTTTCCGCGTACGGTCTCCGCCGTACAAGTAGCCCGTCACATCTTTTCGAAGCGCCGAGAGGCGGCGCGAGGCGATAATTTTACCATCAACGCGCGCCTGTATTTTTAGCTCAAACTGCTGGCGCGGCAGGATTTTTGATAATTTTTCAACCGCCGCCTCGGCGTCCTCCTCCACTCTTCGACGCGCAACGACGCGCCCAAACGCCGGCACCGGCTCATCGGCAACTAAAATCTCCAATTTAGCTACATCCGCTTTACGAAGTTCTGGAAGTAAGCGGTACGATAAAGAGGCGAAACCCGATGATACGCTTTTGAGTTCATCAAAAAATCCGCGCATCAGCTCGCGGAGCGGCGCTGCAAAATGTACGACGAGCCGATTGCCGATATTTTCGGTCTCACCAACATCCGCCTCGTGTTTATTCAGTAGAAGCATCACAGGAGCAAGATATTCGGGGGGCGAAAGGAGCTCTGCCGACACCCATTGTTCGCGCACCGTAGCAACCTCTCCGTGGTCCGGAAATTGCATTATGGTATAAGCCGTTAGTGTTTTACCGCGCGTAGTTACCACTTCGTACGCAATGGACGGATGCGTTACTACCAGTTTAATATTAAATTCACGACGAAGGCGCTCGGAAATGATTTCGAGGTGGAGCATTCCCAAAAATCCGCACCGAAAGCCGCGCCCCAAAGCCCCCGATGATTCTTCTTCCGCGGTAAATGCGGAATCGGAAAGCCGCAAGCGGCCGAGTCCGTGCCGAAGCGCGTCAAACTCATCACCGCTTTCGGGGAAAAAGCTCGCCCATACCACAGGCGATGGGCGCGCATAACCGGCAAGCGGGGGTAGAAGCGATCGCGACGACAAAATGGTATCGCCGACTGAAGCAACGCCGGGCTCTTTCACTCCTGTTACAATATATCCGATCTCCCCTCCCCCGAGCGCATCTCTCGGTGTTTCCTCCGGAGAAAAAGTACCGACTTCTATCACGGTAAACTCGCGACCAGCCACGGCAAACTTCATTTTGTCTCCCTTTTTTACACGGCCTTCAAAGGCACGGCAATACACGATAACGCCAGCGTGGCTAGAATATTTGAAGTCAAAAATAAGCGCGCAAAAACCATTGTCAGTGGCAGTGTGCTGAGGATGTGGAACTTTTTCAATAATTTCTTGCAGAAGTTCTGAAACCCCCTGCCCCGTTCTGCCGGAAACCTCCAAAATATTCTCCTCGGCGCATCCAAGCAAAAGCGCGATTTCTTTTTTCGTCTCGGGAACGCGTGCAAGCTGTGAATCAATTTTATTAACAACGGGAATAATGGCGAGCCCCGCTTCGCGTGCGGCGGAGAGCACGGTTATTGTCTGCGCCTGCACGCCCTGTGTCGCATCTACCAAAAGCACCGCGCCTTCAACCGCGCGAAGTGCCCTAGACACTTCATACGAGAAATCAATATGCCCTGGAGTGTCTATCAAATTCAGTACAAAGTCAGTATCGCGCAAGCGATAATTCATTCGCACCGGCGTCATTTTAATGGTTATGCCGCGCTCGCGCTCCAAATCCATAGAATCCAGCACTTGCGCGCGCATTTTGCGCTTCTCAATCGTACCAGTCATTTCAAGCAACCGGTCCGCTAGTGTGGACTTCCCGTGGTCAATGTGGGCGATAATACAAAAATTGCGGATGTGTTCTTGTCTAGACATTCCGCCATAGTAGCAGAAAAACGGCTAAACCGTAAAATTGCGGACAGAATAGAGTTCTTCTTCGTCTTCGGTGAGTTCTGCGGGAGCGGGCGGAAGTGTTACGGGTGGTTCGCCTTCGTCGCCGTTTTCTTGCGCAACAGGCGGCTTTTCCGCCTTCATCCGCGCCAAGTGGCGGTCAATCATTTCGGAGGGGCTCCGTTTCTCTTTTGATTCAAGCATCGCCAAAATAGCCATCAGGTCGTCGGTAGAAAAGAAATCAATCAAAATCTTTCCGCCTGTCTCGCGTTTCAAAATATGCACGCGCGTCCCGAGCGATTCGCGAAGTTTGCCCTCAATAGCAACCATTTCCGGATCTATTGCAACATCTTTTTTCCGCGCGCGGTCAACCGCAATTTTGCGTGCGGTTTCCTCCGCCTCGCGCACCGTTATTTTCTTTACCGAAATCTCTTTAAACAAAACCATCTGCTCCTCCGGGCGGTCGACGAGCATAAGTAGTGGTCGTGTGTGCCCTTCGTTTATAACTCCGCTTGAAACCGCATCCAGAATCTCATCGGGCAAGTCCAAAATTCGCATCGTGTTGGTCACATACACGCGGCTCTTTCCGACACGCGTGCCAATTTCGTGATGCTTGAAACCGAAGTCCTCGGCAAGCCGCTTGAACGCCCGCGCGCGTTCCACTGCATTCAAATCCTCGCGCTGAAGATTTTCTATAATTGATATCTCAAGCTTCTCGCGGTCGCTGTTCTCCCCCGCGCGTATCAAGACCGGCACATGCGGAAGCCCCACTAACTTTGACGCGCGCAAACGCCGCTCACCCGCCAGAAGCTCGTACTCCACGGCAATGCCGCCGTCATCCTTTACCGTCTCCTTTCGCGTCACGACAAGCGGCTGAAGCACGCCGTATGCGCGGATGGACTCAGACAAGTCGCGGAGCTTTTCTTGGTCAAACTCGCGGCGCGGTTGAAACGGGTTTGGCTTTATCTTGTCCGTCTCAATCCAAAATATTGCATTGTTTTGAAAATTCTCTGACGGATTCATAACAAGTAGTATAACACGCGGTATCGGAAAGACAGGAACAAGAAATTGTGTATAATTGCGGTACGCCGGAGTGGCGGAATGGCAGACGCACACGACTCAAAATCGTGCGGGGAAACCCGTGAGAGTTCAAGTCTCTCCTCCGGCATCAATGTTCTAAATTGTCTTTGTCTTTTCCGTTCTTGAAATCAAGCATTTGTTTGAGGAATACCGACACAGAGCCCCCTGGCGGCGCGGTCGGTTCTTTGCCGCGAAGTAGCCGCGCCGCCTGCCGCATTTCCCGAATGCACCATTCGCAACCGGACGCGATCGCCTCCCGCGCCGCCTCACCCGCTTTCTTGAGCGCGGGCTTTATGTGAATATGATGCACTTCCTTCCCCTTGCGCGCGAGCGTCTTTTTTCCGTGCGAAAGGAGCGCGTCGCCGCGGCTGGAAAACGATTGCAGGGGCGTCTCCCTACCGCCCATTTCAGCAAGCTTCAGCGCAAAGAGCGCCACCAGTCCGACAATTGAAATAATGAAAATAGTAAGTGCGGGGAACATAATCGCAATAAAATTCACTACGCCGCAAAGCGCGTAAAGTCGGCGACTTCAATGCGTTCGCCGAACTTTTGCACGGCGCGTTCAATGAGCGCGCGGATAGTTTCGTCTTGATTTTTCACAAACGGCTGTTCCAGAAGCGCGCGCTCGCCGAAGTAGGCGTTCAATTTCCCTTCCAAAATCTTTTCACGCATCGCGGCCGGTTTTCCTTCAACTTCTTTTGCAAAGACCTCAGTCGCCTTCGCGCGCGCGTCGGCAGGAACATCCGCCACAGAGCGAAACTCCGGCTTCATTGCGGCGACATGCATCGCAATATCGCGCGCGAGCGCTTGAAACTCGGGGTTGCGCGATACGAAATCAGTTTCGGAAGAAAGGAGCACGAGCGCACCGACAGTCGCGCCCGGGTGGATGTAGGACGCGACCGCGCCGGCACCGAGAGTGCGCCCCGACTTTTTTGCCGCCGCTTCCGCGCCGCGCTTTTTCAAAAGCACGAGCGCCTTCTCCGAGTCTCCGCCCGCTTCAGTGAGAGCTTTGCGGCATTGCATTACCGATACGCCGGTTTTATCTCGGAGCGCTTTGATTTGATCGGTTGTTATTTCCATTAGATTTTCGCAGTTGTTACTTTCCCTTCATTATACGATTTTACAATTTCATTCACAAAATGACGAATGCTCCCCATAGACGAATCGTTCGCCACAATCGGGTATGTAATATCGGACACATCGCAGTCGGAGCTTGCGAGCGCAACGACGGGAATCTTGAGGCGCTTAGCTTCGCCCGCGGCCGTTTTTTCTTCTTTCGGGTCCACGATAAAAAGCGCCGCCGGAATCGCTTTGAGCCCCACCAACCCGCCGAACAATTCTTCCAGCTTTTCAATGTCACGGCTAATTAAGAGCTGTTCTTTTTTTGTATATTTCGCCAGCTCGCCCTGATCGCGTTTTGCTTTAAGGTCAAGGAGCATGTCCACGCGCGAGCGGATTTGCGCGAAGTTGGTCAGCGTGCCTCCAATCCAACGCCCCGATACATACGGCATTCCCACTTCCATTGCACCAAGCCGTACCGCATCTGTGGCCTCGTGTTTGCCGCCTACAAAAAGGAGCGACTTGCCTTCGGCGCCAAGCGTTTTCACAAACACTTTTGCCGCTTCCAGAAGTTCTTTTGTTTTTTCCAGATTGATAATTTCTACGCGGTTTTTCAAGCCCAAAATATACGGCGCTGTGGATGGATGCCGGCGCGTCTTTGCGTAGCCGTAGTGCGCGCCAACCTTAAACAGCGCGTCAATTGCGGGGTCATTAACCTGATCCTTTGTTTCGGTCATAAAATGAAAGTATAGCAAAACGCAGATTAAAATCAAACCTTCGGTTGCGCCATCTCTTGTTCCGCATGTTCCAACGCTTCCACAATTTCTTCAAGACCGCCGGCTAAAATGGCGGGAATATTGTGCCACGACTCCTTAATACGGTGGTCGGTGATGCGGTCTTGAAGGATATTGTAGGTGCGTATCTTCTCGCTCCGGTCGCCTGTGCCGATTTGCGCGCGGCGCGTATCGGCGCTCTTCTTTGCCGCTGCTTCAATAGAAAGCGCTTCAAGTTTTGCGGAAAGAATCTGGAGCGCTTTTTCGCGGTTGCGGCTTTGGCTGCGCTCTGCCGTAGAACGCACGACCATACCTGTTGGTTTATGGAAAACCCGCACCGCGGTTTCTACCTTATTCACATTCTGCCCGCCCTTCCCGCCCGCGCGCGAAAACTCAACTTCAAGATCGGCAGGGTTCACCTCAAAGCGCGCGCCCGA
>JAUYPY010000050.1 GCA_030697445.1 bacterium
GGGTGCGGGCGCATTGCGCGCGTCGGCGGTTGGAGCGAACTTCCCTCCTCAGGCGACGCATTTTGCGCGTATGAAAACAAAAAAGAAGCGGAGAGAGCGCTTGAGATGCGCACCGCAAGCATCGCGCACAATCCTAAAAAGCCGGAGACACCGCGCGAGGCGAATACAACGCGCGTAGTCGTCCCTCTCGTAGTGAAAGCCGATACGGCAGGAAGTATAGAAGCGATTAAGCACGAACTTGCGAAATTGCAAAATGAAAAGATTGAAATGAAAATTATCGGAGCGGGGCTCGGGAGTGTAGGCGAAGGCGACCTACGCCTTGCAGGGAGCGCGCGCGAAGCGGTACTCATTGGATTCAATGTCGGCGCAGACGGAGCGGCAACACAGCACGCGAAAGCAATCGGCATTCCGATTAACCTTTTTGACATTATTTATCGGCTTTCCGATTTTCTTGCGGAAATAGCAAAAGCGCGCACGCCGAAAGAAAAACGCGAAGAGATAACTGGGCACGCGCGCATCGTGAAAATCTTTTCGGAAGAAAAGAGCACGCAGGTGGTAGGCGGCAAAGTGCTTGAGGGTGTGCTCGCGCTCGGAGATGAGTTTAGAATCGTGCGCCGCGGCGAGCGCATCGGTACGGGAAAGATAAAGGAATTGCAGAAGTTCAAAGAAAAAATTCGTGAGGCCCCGGTGGGCACGGAGTTCGGCGCGTGCACCGCAAGCACATTCCCGCTCGCAGTCGGCGACACGATTGAGGTCGTGAAAATAATGGAGGTATAAAATAAAAAAATGGCAAATGAAAAAAGAACCTTGCGCCTTTCAAAAGAAATAGCGCGCGAAGCCGCGCGATTTCTGGAAGCCGAATCAAATCACAATTCTTTGATTACCGTGATGCGCGTGGAGCTTGCGCCGAAAAACCAAAGAGCGACTGTGCTCCTTTCCGTTCTGCCGGAAACCGAAGAAGAAAAGGCGTTGGAATTTGCAAACCGCCGCGCGGGCGCATTTCGTAAATTTTTGGGGCAAGCGGCGCGAATGCGCCGCTTGCCGGAAATATCATTCGCCTTGGACCGAGGCGAAAAAAACCGCCAGAGGATTGAGGAATTGTCTCATGCACAGTAGTATAGGAGTATGGCCTGGTGGCGAAGTGGTAACGCTTTGGTCTGCAAAACCAACATGCGGGGGTTCGATTCCCCCCCAGGCCTTAATTAAATTTCCCGACTTAAGATTTTCCAGTGTTTTTTGAGGTCGGCGGCAAGCGCGTGAACCTCGTCGCGACTGACCTGCATTCCTTTCTCATATTTTTTCGCCACGGAGTCAATAATCTGGTGGTACAGGGGCTTGGTGACTGCCTTTGCGCGCTCAAGTTTTGCCACCACATCCCCTTTCATTTTAATTGCCCACGCCTTCGTATGCCGTTGGTGCTTTTTTCCTTTTGGTCCGAAGAAAAAATACGCCCCCGCCGCAAGCCCCGCGATACCGGCGCCAAGTACTGCTAATTCAAGACCTACTGTTTTTTTGTTCATACAGATAAATAATTAAGTAAATAAAAAATCCTTAGTGTGAATTGTTTTTTGCGGCGACCCGTCTGCGACGCCGCAACAGAGGAAAAAAGAGCCTAAATACTGGATTGTCTTCAAGGCGTTCCTTAAGCTCTGCGACAAACTTTTCCGAATGTTCAAAACCGTCTTGAAGCGCTTCGGAAAGCGCGCAAAGATGCTTTCCCGCTTTTATAAGATAAAACAATACAATAGAAGCCATTACGGAAAGCGCGACGGTTGCCACCGAAGCGATAAAAAAGAAAATATCCGCTTTCAATATTGTTTCCATAATTATACGCGGTTATACAGCAACTTAAGCTTCGCAAGCCCGCGGTAAGTTTGCACCGCCATCGTATTTTTTGACTGTCCGGTGATAAAAGACATTTCTGACAGTGATAGATCTTGCATGTACCGCATATGCACTATTTTTCTATATTTCTCTGGAAGTGTTCCAATTAAGAGTGACGCTCTCTTTCCATCCAAGAAATTAAAAAAACGCTCGGAATAGTCAACCTGTGGCTCATATCCCCCTTCGAGCAAAGCATCAAGCGAAGTTGTTTTATGCTTTCGGTATTGGTCTATGATGAGGTTATTGAGAACATGATATAAAAATGCTTTCATCACCTCAATCTTCCCTCCACGCACCAGATATTTCCATGTCTTCAAGAAGGTTTCCTGCACCAAGTCCTCGCAGGCCTCATGGTCATTTACTTTAAAAAATGCATGCGCATTAAGACCTTTCTCAAAGTCATGGTGTGCCACGGCTAGTACTTCTTTTTGTTCTTCCTTCTGTAGTGTAGTCATTAAGATTATATTAAAGTTAATGTTAACTTAACAATACTAGTATGGCCTGAAATTAAAGTCAAGCGAACTACAATGTGCTTGAGAAGTGAGCACCTGTGGATAACTATTAATGTTAAATTAATATTGCATTGCATAAGATAGTGAGAAGTGCTACGCTTCTCCATATATGGCAATCCTAATCGTGGAGGACGAAAAGAAGCTGGTAGATATATTGAAACGCGCCTTGAAGGCCGAGCGCTATTCGGTTGATGCCGCCTATGACGGAGAGGAGGGGCTGGCAAAGGCCATTAAGAATAATTACAGTTTGATTATTCTAGATATCCTTCTTCCCAAGAAAGACGGCTTCGCCGTCTGCAGGGAACTGCGAGCGCGTCATATTCATACGCCCATTATCATGCTCACCGCGAGGGGCGGTACGGATGACCGAGTGGCCGGTTTGGACGCGGGAGCCGATGACTACCTTATAAAGCCTTTCGGCATTACTGAGTTATTTGCCCGAATTCGAGCTGTCCTGCGTCGTCGCAAGACGACCGACGCCACTATCGCGAAGATTGCCGATCTCCTGATGGATAAGCGTAAGCATGAGGTTACTCGCGCGGGCAAAGTCGTCATACTTACTCCCAAAGAGTATAAACTTTTGGACGTGCTTCTTTCTAACCCGGGGGAAGCGGTGACCAGACGAAAGCTCATTGACCACGCGTGGGGGCCGGAGTTCAAAGAGGCGAACAATGAATTAAATGTGCACATTAACTATTTACGCACAAAGATAGGAAAAGGTAGAAAAAAGCCCTTGATTTACACCGTACGAGGAGTTGGGTTTGTGCTCAAAGAATAGACATGAAAAAACAACAACTCTCCATAATATCGAAAGCACTCCACCTCAAAGCAAAAGAATTGGCCATTATTGCCAAGGAAAAGGGAAAGATTCAACAAGAACTATTTGTGTCGAACCAACGCCTTGAGGCTCTCATGAACGCCTTGCCAGTGGGGGTTACATTTTCAACCGATGCTACTTGTGAACATATAACAGGTAATCCTGCCATTATTCGTCAAATGGAACTAAAACCCGGAGACAACATTTCTGCCTCTACACACAACAAGACAGCCGTAGGAACAAAACTTCGTCATTATATGAACGGTCGTCTTATGACTGCAAAAGATATGCCTATGCAGAGGGCTATCGCTGAAAATCGTGAAATCGGTCCTATGGAAATCGAGGTGGTGCTACCAAGCGGAAAGCGCTGGCTCATGGAAGCTGTCGGCGCCCCTATCCGAGATTCGTATGGAAATATAGTGGCATCAGTAGCAGTAAATATAGACATTACTGAACGCAAGAGATTGGATTTGGTAAAAGAGACAAAAAGACTTCTTGATGAAGAACGCTCTAAGGTGGAGTCAATCGCGGACGCGACTCACGAACTGCGCACCCCCATCGCCATCATCAAAGGTAATGTTGATTTGGCACTGCTGAGCCCGGGGAAAAATCCAAAGCCGGCAAGGAGCGCGTTGCGGGCCATAAACTATGAGATTAAGCATATCTCAAGCATCCTTTCAGAGCTTTCTCTTATCACCTCAAAGGCATGGGAGCTTAAGAATAGAATTCTCTTTGAAGAATTGCATCTAAAATCTCTTATCCGGGTAGTAGTGGAGAGATGCAAAGCGCTTGCGTACAAGAAGAATATCTCCATACAGACAGGAAAAATTCCGGATACCACGGTGCTCGGAGACAAGATGTATTTGGAAAAAATGCTCATCAATCTCATCAAGAATTCCATTATTTATGGCGCGACAGATGGACATACCAAAATTGACATCAGAAAGAATAACGGATACATCGTCATACGGGTCATTGATGACGGTATCGGTATATCCGCAGAAGATCTACCGCATGTGTTTGAACGATTTTATCGAGCGGACAAATTTCATAGTTCAGGCGGAAATAGTATCGGCCTCGGGCTCGCTATTGTAAAGTGGATAGCGGAGGTACACGGCGGAACCGTGAGCGCCGAGAGTGTCAAAAATAAAGGCAGTGTGTTCAGTGTTTCTTTTCCGATAAAAACTGTCGCGTAATTATTCAAACCCTCTGACGGCTTATCAGTAAGGGTTTACTAATTAATTAACAAAGACAGAGTATGAAAAACAAAGACCGAAATATGATTGCCGGTATTATTGTACTCGCTATCATCGGTGGTGTGGCGTTCCTGCTAGTTGATGAAAAAGCATCGTCAGTTATTGACACAAGTACCGCGAAGATTTCCGAAAATGAGACACCTGCCGTTCAGAGTGAGGTTGAACGGTCGTCCGTTGATGTCCCCTCAGTTGTGAATGTGGTGCAAGTGGGTCTTCCGAATGCAGGGTTCCCTCCTCATGGGTACTGAAGAGATTAGATAATATGAACCGAAAAGTTTAATCATATGAAAATGCTTAACTCAGAAAAACTAAAAGAAGAGAGCGCGGAAATAATGGTGGTTGCCGAGAAGATTGCCAACCATATCAACAAATTCCAAGCACAGACGATAGAACGAATGGAACAAATTGAGGGTCGTGTCTTTACGATAGAGAAAGAAGTGGACGAAATTAAAAAAGTGGTCGTACAGAGGTTTTTGTAATAACTAAGTACTTGAAGCGGCACTATTAGTAGAGTACATTCTTTCTTATCAATGTCGTCTTATTAGAAAAAAATATATAGATATATGAATATGAAAATATTTAATAAGGTCTCGGTTATTTTATTGGGAATTACATTTATGCTCGGCGTGGTCGGGTTGGTGTTCGCCGTAACGGCAGTCAACCTCGGCACGGCCGCTAATTTCGCAATTCTGGGCGGCTCTACGGTAACAAACACCGGAACAAGCGTGATTAACGGAGATCTTGGTTTAAGTCCTGGCACTTCAGTAACTGGATTTCCGCCGGGCACTCTGAACGGAACGCAGTATGTGAACAACGCAACGGCGGCGCAGGCGCAATCGGATTTAGTAACTGCCTACAATAACGCGGCGGGGCAAACACCAGTTGACACCGTACCCACAGAACTCGGCGGCACCACAAAAACCGCCGGTGTGTATAATTCTGCGTCGGGAACTTTTGGAATAACCGGCACTTTAACACTTGATGCTCAGGGCGATGCTAACTCCGTCTTCGTATTTAAAACGGCTACCACTCTTATCACTGGAGGCGCAAGCGATGTGCTCCTGGTCAACGGCGCGCAGG
>JAUYPY010000015.1 GCA_030697445.1 bacterium
GGCCGCATACGCGCAAAAATCGTCAAAAACAAAGTCGCGGCGCCATTTAAACAAACCGAGTTTGACCTGATGTACAACGAAGGCATTTCCGAAGAAGGAGAAATTATCGCGCTTGGAGAAAAGTTCGGCATTATTCAGAAAGGCGGCGTGGGCTCCTACGCCTACGGTGAGACGAAACTCGGCCGCGGCTACGATGCAACCCGCACCTTCCTCCGTGACAACGCTAAACTCAAAGCCGAAATCCTAAAACAAATTCGTGAGAAATTAAGAGAAGGGGCGGTGTAAAAAAATAAAAGTCGGCAAGATATGCTTCTTGCCGACTTTAAACAACCTGAGGGGGTATACTTTAGATGTAAATCCTCTCGTAAACCAAGACCCACCCGTGCCCCCACAAAACCTGTTCAACCAGAGTGAGGGAGTGTTTACCGAAATTCCGCAACTTAAGTAAGTCCCTATCGGTTTTCGCAAACAAATCTCTCCATGTACATACCCCATTTTCCTGAAGTCTGTTATACGCCCACTTACCATGGTATCCAAACTGGTCAAACTCATGAAAAGGAATTGTTTCTTCCAGTTTACAGACATCAGGACTTTCCTTAATCGTCGACAGGACAACCCGAACGCGTTCGGTGGACTTTATCACCCCAAACCGTATGGCTTGAATGGTAACTTCTCTTTCTAATTCCACCTTTCTTTTGTCGAAATATTCTTTCATGTCTTTTCTTTCTGTAGTTGGTTCCTCTCATCTTTCAACAGAAACGCACCCGCGCTTCCCTACTCACTATCCGTCCTCCATTATACACACTTCCCATTATCCGTCAATATACACTATCTCTGACGACCGTTATACTTAGTGTATGGGAGAATTGGAACGAAAAGTGAAACAGCGGGCAAAGAAGAAAGATGTGGCGGGAATTATCCTTCGCATTGTTGCTGGAGCAGGGCTACTGAGCGCGGCGCTTGTCGCGCCGAACGCGCTCAAGGCAATGAAGTCGCTCGGCGTCCTTCCTCATGGACGGCAAAAGGAAGTGGTGCGCCGCGCGCAAGCGCGGCTTGTCGAACAAAAGTTATTAGCAAGGAATTCGCACGGATTTTTGCGTCTTACAAACAAAGGAGAGGAAAAGTTGGAACTTTTGAAACGAAATAATTTTGAGCGTTTTAGAATGACGCTTCCGACGCGATGGGATAAGAAGTGGCGTTTGTTTATTTTTGACATCAAGGAAGAACGCAGACAGGACCGCGATTACATTCGTCGCACACTGGAAAATATGGGGGCGGTAGCGCTACAAAAAAGCGTCTGGGTGTATCCCTACGACTGTGAAGATATAATAGCGCTTCTCAAGGCCGACTTTAAGGTGGGATATGACCTCTTGTATATAATCGCCGATGAAATAGAAAACGACCGTTCGCTCCGCGAGCATTTTAACTTACCTTTGCAATCATAAAAATAGTAGGAAAAACTGAAAAAACCAAGAAAGGAGTTTGGTGTGGTATACACTAACTCTGACGACCGTTAAAGATAGTGTAGGTGGACTTTTCTGAACGCCTCGGATAGAATGGCGATTTATATGCTTACCTATAGTGAAATCTTGCCGAAGAAAGTGATTGTGATGGACGGCGCGCCGTACGAGGTGTTGGACGCGCATATTTTCCGCATGCAACAGCGCAAGCCCGTCAATCAAACAAAATTGAAGAACCTTATCACCGGCAAGATTGCCGAGACGACTTTCCACCAAGCGGACAAGGTAGAGGAAGCCGACTTGCAAAAGAAAGAAGCGAAGTATCTCTACACCAACCGCGGCGAATGGTGGTTCTGCGAGCCAACCGTGCCGTCAAACCGATTTAAAATTACAGAAGAAATGATCGGGAGCGCAGGAAAGTTTTTGAAGCAAAATGCGCCGATTGAACTTCTGGTGTTTGAGGAGAAAATAATCGGCGTGAAATTACCGATTAAAGTTGAGCTCAAAGTGACGGAAGCGCCTCCGGCAGTAAGAGGAGATACCGCGCGTGGTGGCTCCAAACAAGTAACGCTAGAAAACGGCGCAACCTTGAATGTTCCACTCTTCATTAACGAAGGAGATGCACTCCGCATCAATACCGAAACAGGAGAGTATGTGGAGCGGGTTTAACGCGCAACGAACGTCAGAAGCGCCATAAAGCGCGCGCGTTTGACGGCGAGCGCCAAACTTCGCTGGGCTTTTGCAGTAAGCCCTGTGCGTCCGTGCGAAAGAATTCGCCCGTGCGGGTTCAAGAACTTTTTCAGAAGTTCCGTGTTTTTGTAATCAAACGATTTGTGAATATGGGATGAGTTTGGGTTCATAGTATAAATTAAAATGGAATATCTTCGGGCTTAATATCTTCTTCTGGGTACTGAATGACCTCGCCCGAATCCTTCAGTTCTCCGCCTGCGGATACATCAGGCCTCGCCTTTCCGGTGAAGCTCCCTACACCGCCCCCCGCCGGGCGCGGACCAAATTGAAACCGATCTATGACGATTTCAGTTTTGTAACGCTTACCGGTGCCGTCTTTCGCCTCCCAATTGCGCGTGCGGATGCGTCCTTCAAGGAAAATGGGGCTCCCCTTTTTTAGGTACTGCGCAATCACCTCCGCCTGCCTGCCGAAAGAAACAATGTTGTGGAACTCCGCCTCTTCTTTGTTGTTTCCATCTTTGTCTTTGTAGACGCGATTTGTCGCCATACCGAACTCAACGACCTTCGCGCCCGAAGGAAGCGCTTTTAACTCCGGGTCGCGCGTCAAGTTGCCGTACAAAATTGCTTTATTGATATACATAATCAGTTTTTACACTCCGACCAATTCATCAATCTTACGATCAAGTTCTTCTGAAGATACTACAACTTTAGTCTCTGCCGATCCACCCGTTCCTTGCGGTTCAAATGCAGGGGCGGCGGGATCAGCGGGCCGTATGTGGCGACTTGAAAATGTTTTTGCAGGTTCCGGCGCGTCTGTTTTTACAATCAAAAATCGTATAATATCCGGGGACGACGCGAGCAGTTTCTTCGCTTCACCGATTGTATCCGCTTCAGATTCAAAACGAATCCAGCCAAACGACGCGGAATCAAAAACCTGCTTTTTCCCGCCAGCAATCGCGGCGCGAATCGGGTACGCCAAACGGCGAAACTTGGGTGATTCTTCGGCGGAAACTGCCGCATTTTTCCCCGCAAGCAGGTCTTTAAGCGGCAAAACCGCAGAGTGTACTTTGTCTTCCGCAAGCGCCGGGCTTACGAGGTACGAAATCTCGTAGAGTCGCACGAGCTCCGGATCAATTACTTTATTTTCGGACATGAAGGAGAGGATAGCATATTTTAGAACCTTTGCAAACCGAAAAACTGGACGGCATTTTTGATAAGTTGCGCGCGGACTCTTTCAAAATCCTCATTGCGAATCTCGGCAATTTTTTTCACCACTTCCACGACATAGGCCGGCTCATTCCGCTTGCCGCGGTGCGGCACGGGCGCGACATACGGGCAGTCGGTTTCCGACATAATGCGTTCAAGCGGAAGGTAGCGAACTACCTCGTCGTAGTCGTGCGTGAAGGTGATAACGCCGGTGAATGAAAAAGAAAAACCCATATTAAGAAACGGTTTTGCTTCCTCAACCGTACCCGCAAAAAAATGTACATTTCCGGCAACTTTTGCGGAATTCTTCAAAATCTCATACGCTTCTTTGTATGCTTGCCGGATATGTAGCATCAGCGGCTTCTTCACCTCATTCGCCAATTCAATTTGTTTTCTAAAAACATCACCTTGGTTTTCCTTAAGATTTTCAACACGATAAAAATCCAACCCGCACTCACCTATCGCTACAACTTTCGAATGCAGAGCGAGTTTTTTGTAGTAGTTGTAATCAAATTGTTCACCACGCGAAGTAAAATCTTTTCCACCTTCGCCAAGCTCATCTTCATCATAAAATGACTTCGCGGTATGAATCGGGTGCAATCCGACCGCGGCGTACACGCCGCTTTCGTGCTGTTCCGCAATCTCAACCGCTTTTTGCGAAGTATCTTTCTGCGTCCCCACATTTATGAGCGCAACCCCCGCCTCCCGCGCGCGCTTTATAACCTCCTCGCGATCTTTCTCAAACGCCGCGAAGTTCGTATGCGAATGGATGTCGATGTAACGATAATTCATTTGCGCGGAAAGAGTGGTTGGTCAGGCATTTTATTTGCGGTAATCGCATCCTGTATTTTTGCGGAAGTGGCTGGGAGAATTGGCTGAAGAAGTTCTGCGATGCGGGAAAGCCCATTTACCAACTCGGCGATAATTTTTTGTCCAGCTGCTTTGTCTTTTTTTACCAGTTTGAACGGCTCGGTTTCTTGAATGCGTTTATCAAATCGAGTAATCTCTCCTGAGACATATTCTGCGTACGCTTGAATGTTGAAATCTTTCAACATCCCCTCCTCAGCTCCAACGCTTTCGGTTGGAGTCCCGACTTCAAACATCGGGACTGAGGCGGGGTGGTGGTGTTCCTGCGCCATCTTCATCACACGGCTCACCAAATTCCCCAACCCGTTCGCGAGGTCGGCGTTGTAGGCGTTCTTAAAGGACTCAAGCGTGATATCGCCGTCTTCAAACGGAGAAATGTGCCGTGCGAGAAAGTAACGCACCGCTTCCCCGCCGTATTCTACAATGAGCGCATCTGGGTCAATCACATTGCCAAGCGTTTTTGACATTTTCTTGCCGCCGCTCGTAATGAAGCCGTGCACAAAAATCTTTTTTGGAAGCGGCAAGCCCGCCGACAAGAGCATCCCAGGCCAAATGCCTGCGTGAAAGCGCAAAATATCTTTCCCGATAATATGCACATCCGAAGGCCAGAATTTCTTGAAAAGCGTGTCGTCAGTTCTGCCGTACCCGAGCGCACTTATATAATTCGCAAGCGCATCGCACCACACATACATTTTTTGCGAAGTATCGCCGGGCACTGGAACCCCAACCGACACCTTGTCGGCAGGGCGTGAGAAACTGACATCCTGCAGTCCGTGCTCAAGAAGCGCGAGTATTTCATTTTTCCTTGCCGCGGGAATAATTTCTAATTCATTGCTTTCAATTCTTTTCTTTATTTCACTGGTATATTTTGATAGGCGGAAAAAATAATTGCTTTCTTTCAAGTGTTCCGGGGCTTCGTTGTGGTCGGGGCACTTTCCGTCCACCAAGTCCTTTTCGGTTATAAACGCCTCGTGCCCCACACAGTAGAGTCCTTCATACGACGCGTGGTATATATCTCCGGCCTCCACAAGTTTCTGCCACAGCGCCTGCGCGCCAGGCCAATGAACTTTCTCATCGGAAGTGCGAATAAACTGGTCGTATGAAATGTTTAACTTTTTTTCCGAAAATAAATCTTTGAATGAAGAAACGACTGAATCAAGGTACGGTCCAGTCTCCTGCCCTGCCGCGCGCGCCGCGCGCGCTACTTTTTCCGTATTTTCGTCAACACCAGTAAGGAAATACACTTCATCGCCGACAGCCCTCCTATAGCGCGCCAAAATATCCGCAATCGTTGCGGTGTACGCGTGACCCAAATGTGGTCTTGCGTTCGGGTAAAAAATCGGCGTGGTAATGTATGCGCGTTTAAGCATTCGCGGAGGGGGTTGAAATCTTGCGGCGTTGAAGGTCGTTCAAGTATTCCATAACGGTTGTCGCAAGAGGCACGGAGAGAAGCAACCCCAAAAAGCCGGCGAGCTTTGCGCCGATAATCAAAGAAAGGATAACGAGAATTGGAGGCACTCCGACAATTTTCTTCACCACGAGCGGATAGAAAAGATGATTTTCAAACTGTTGGATAATCAAGTACAGACCAATGACCAAAAGACCCGACTGTACGCCGCCATAGAGATATGCCGCGGCAACTGCAGGAATAGCTGCAATAATCGGGCCGAATAGAGGAATCGTTTCCATTACCGCAGCCAAAAACGCGAGCGCGAGCGCGTTTTCAACGCCGAGCACCGTGAGGCCTAGATACACGAGCAAGCCGACAAGAACCGCAAGCAAAAGCTGGCCTTGCATCCAAAGCCCGATTTTCTCCTGCGCGCGGCGCCAGAGCCCGATGACATACGCTTCGTGTTTGATTGGCGTTACAATCGCCAAAAATTTTGCGATGCCGTCTTCTTGTACAGCAAGGTAAAACGAAAGAACTATGATAAGCACAAATGAAATCGCCCCGCCGAAAAAGACGGAGAGTGTAGGCAAAAATCCTTCCGACACATTTGCTCCAACAATCCTAAACGCTTCAATCATATCTCCAAACGCAAGTTTTCCAGCAAGACCGCCACCGTCTCCAACGGCATTGAGCGCAGTACCCGCTCCAAACGGGCTCCATGCAGACACAGTATCAAGAAGTACAGGAACATTTCCGAGTAAATTTACGACATCCGACACGAGCGCCGGTACAACGAAATAGAAAACGGCAACAGCAACGAGTGCAAATACAAAATAGATTAGAATAACTGCAGGCAAACGCGCGATGTGCCACCTACGCAGTGTTCGTGTAAAAGGTTCTATAGCAGACGCGAGCACGACTGCAGTAAGTACGACGAGTACGACATCGCGCAAGTAAAAAAGCCCCAACGCCAACACGCCAACTGCAATTATTTTTGCAATCGTACCGGCAGAAATTGAAAAGTTGTGAGAAGTTTCCATATAGATACAGAATAGCACACCACCCTACAGCGTCAAAACCTCCTGCAAGCGCATTTCGGCAGGAGCTTGTCCCACTATGGCGAGATTGAGCCGTTCGGGTTTGAAGATAAGGCGTGCAATTTCTTGTATATCTTTGCTATCCACCTTCTCAATTTCTTTTGCAATCTCGTCCGGCTGTTTCAATTCCTTGCGCAAAACCTCCTGCATTCCGTAAAACTCCGCAAGTTCATCGGTGGATTCGAGAGACAAATACATATTTCCAACCATACAATCTTTGACTTTCCTCAACTCTTCTTCGGAAAGCGGCTCATCGCGCAACCGCGCGAATTCGGCAAGCACCGCACGGAGCGCTTCCTCCGCGCGGCTCGGCGCGACGCCAGCCGAAACGGTAAAAAACCCGTGGTCGGTCAGCGCGTCGTTGTCGGTTTTCACATAGTAGCAAATGCCGAGTTCCTCGCGCATTCTCTGGAATAAGCGCGAGCTCATCCCCGCGCCTAGCGCGCCTGCCATCACTTTGAGCGCCGGCAATAGTTTATCGTATGCGTTGAAAGAGCGTGCACCGAGCACAAAATGCGCCTGGTCGAGCGAGCGCGGTTCAATACGGATTGACGGCGCGTTTTGGTTTTCTACTACTGTGATTTTTGGATGCTTAGCACTTGTAGACATTCCTTCAAACGCGCGCGCAACCGCTTCACGCGCTTCTTCTGGCGACACTGCGCCAGCAACCACGACGGTCGTTGCGCCAGACACATAATGTTTCTCGCGATAGGCAACAAAGTCCGCGCGCGATAATGCACGCACGCGCTCGGGAGTGCCTGCAATGTTCCACCCTGCCGGCTGGTCGCCGTATAAAAGTTCCAAAAACAAATCCTGCACATGCTTTTGCGGTAGGTCGCGGTACATATTTATTTCCTCCACGATGACGCCTTTCTCCTTTTCAATTTCCGGCTCTGGAAAAGAAGGGTGTAAATAAATATCGGACACCACGGAAAGAATTTTCTGGAAGTGTTGTTTGGCGGATTTTGCAAAATAACCCGTAAATTCTTGCGAGGTGAAGGCGTTGTATTGCGCGCCAATCGCATCCAGCTCGCGCGAAATGTCTATAGCGTGCGGCCGCTTCGCGGTGCCCTTGAAACACATATGTTCCAGAAAGTGTGACAACCCGTTTATGTCTTTTGTTTCGTACTTGCTCCCAGCTTCTACGAGCGCCATCACCGTTACGGTCGCGCTCTCTTTCATCGGCACGACAATGAGCCGAAGTCCATTTGGTAGAATTGTTTTATGGAATTGCATACACAAAAATTATGGGCGCTTCAGTATATCATGCGGACCAGCCCGGCGAATGAAATAACCATAGTCTTTCTTCTGAAAGGTAAAACGATATCCCTTTGAGAAACGGACTTCAAAGATTTCGTCGAAACCCTCCATTTTCTTAACACGGAGCGAAGGATGCCGCGAGTTTGCCAAGAGCATCCCGAGTTTCTTTTCGAGAGTCGTCTGCAATTTGCGTGGAAGACTTCGATAATCCGAATCGAAAGAAGCGGCGAAATGAAACTTCATATTAGCTGCGCCTTAACCCCGAAAGGTAACTCTTGAGCTCCAGTTTGGTTCGGATAGCATTACTCACGCGTCCAGCACGAATGTCCGCATCGGCTTCCATTTCTTTTTGTCGCCAGAGAAGTGTTTGATATGAACGCTCTATATCATCAAGTGTGTGTCGACCCTTGTGCTGTGCTTCAGATGCTGCATATCTTTCCACCGACATAACCACGGCTACCCGCCTTCCATTTCTCTCAACTCCCACAGGGGAATGCCGCGCTTCGTCCAAAAGCCGCCCGAAATTATTTTTTGCCTCTTTCGCTGTAAAAGTTATGGTAATCATATAGTAGCCATTATAGCCATAGTGGCTATTTTGTCAATCTGTTTATGAGTCCTTTTGAATACGAGTAGCGAGATCGGGTATTGCAACCCTCTCTTGCTTTCCAGAATCCCTGTCGCGGACGGTTGCGTCTCCGTTTTCCAAAGAATCAAAATCCACAGTAATACAGAACGGAGTGCCTATTTCGTCTTGCCTGCGGTAACGCTTGCCGATGTTTCCGTTGTCGTCAAAAACCACGGCGCCAATTGCAATTTTTAAATCTGTGAATATCTCACGGGCTTTTTTGACCAATTCGGGTTTGTTTTTCAGAAGCGGAAAGACGGCGACTTTTATCGGCGCAATCGCGGGTTTTAATTTCAACACAACGCGCTTTTCACCGCCAAGTTCGTCTTCGAAATACGCACTGCACAAAACCGCAAGCACGGTGCGGTCAACGCCGAGCGACGGCTCAATCACATGAGGAGTAATTTTTGTTTTTGTCTCTTCATCGAGATACGAAAGTTCAACACGGCTTGCTTTTGCATGATTGCTCAAATCAAAATCGGTGCGGTACGCCAACCCATACAACTCTTTCCTTCCGAAAGGAAAGTCAAATTCAAAATCAATCGTGCGCTTGGAATAGTGCGCCCGCTCGCTGTCCGGTACTTCCAACTCATGCGCTTTTGTCGCATCAATTCCAACAGCACTAATCCATTCGTGCATCTTTTTCTGCCAGAATTCAAACGCCAACATCCATTCGTTCGGCTTCACAAAATATTCAACTTCCATCTGCTCAAACTCTCGCGCGCGGAATATGAAATCGCGCGGACTAATTTCGTTGCGAAACGCCTTCCCTATCTGCGCGATGCCGAAAGGCAATTCCGGATGGAATGAATCAACAATATTCTTAAAATTCGTAAAGATTCCCTGCGCGGTCTCGGGGCGCAAGTATGCCGTTTGCGCATCTTCGCCAGCGCCGGCAGAGGTGCGGAACATAGTATTGAACCGCGAGCCATCGGCGAGCGGGTCAGAGAATCCGCCGACATGCCCTGACGCTTGTAATACATCGTGTTTGGTAATCTGGGCGGCATCTATGCCGTACATATCTTCCCTATCAGCAACAAACATCTTCCACCACAACTGTTTGATATTGTTTTTTAATGCAAATCCGTACGGCCCGTAATCCCAAAAGCCGGCGAACCCGCCGTAAATTTCGGCGCTTGGGTAAATAAATCCCCGCCGCTTGCAGAGCGATACGATTTTATCCAACAGATTTTCCGTTTTTTCCATAACATCTATTCTATCATATTTTTAATTTCACAGCTTAATTTATAAGCATTCGCATGTTTTAACACCCCCAAATACGATGCCACATTCTTCTCATTCACCCGCGCCAACATCCTCCGTTTCGTCGTAGTTCGCAATACGCGATAGTGCGGGAGCGAGACATACCCGAGGAAGTCGGTTCCCTGTCGCAGTTTTCGTATAGTCACTTTGTTCGGGTGAAGTTCCAGTAAAAGTTTCTTGTGGAGAAAATCGCGTATCTGTTGCGTGAGCAATTCTAATCTGTTGAAACTCCGGTCCAAAATCACAAAATCATCGCAATAGCGGATGTAGTATTGTGCTTTGAGTGTGTGCTTTACGAACTGGTCAAGTTCGTTGAGATATATGTTGGCGAAGATTTGGCTGGTAACATTGCCGAGCGGCAACCCTTTATGCGGTGAGGTTTCAAACGAGGAAATGATGATCTGAATGAGCGCAAGGAAGTTTTGGTCGGTGATTCTTTGAAAGATAAGTGAAAAGAGGATACGATGGTCAATGGAGTCAAAAAACTTCCTGATGTCGCATTTCAATACAAAGGCGGATTTTGTGTGGTTAGCGGACACTTTTCGCGCAAATACCTCAAAGCGATTTACTCCGGCATGCGTACCCTTGCATTCTCTGGATGCATATGAGTCGTAGATAAATATCTTATCAAAAATCTGATACAATTGCTGATATACTGCTTGAAACAGCACGCGGTCACGGACGCTTGCGATATGAATAAGGCGTGGTTTGGGGTCGGAAATTGGGCGTGGCTGATAGGGGTCGTTTGTCCATACATGCTGTCGCAGCCGATCGTGAAGCGTGAATATATATTCCTCAAGACACATCTCAAACGCGGCGACCTCTGGCGCGCTCCGTTTTCCTTTGCTAAACTTCCGCCACGCGCGGAGTAGATTCTCCGGAGAAATTACAGCATAAAAATCACTACTATGATGCCCCCCCCCCCGACAGAACACCTTCGGTTATTCTCAAAATCCGTCTGTTGCATAAAGAGATATATATTGTAGGGCAGAAACTGCCGAAGCGGGAGAAACTGGGGATTCATGCGGGGGTTGAAATGTTTTGTATAGAAATACTGGCACTGGCGATTGAAGCGGCATTCAAATCGCACAAACAAAAAATACCCATATTGGAACAACTGCGAGTAAAAATTGAAGTATTAAAACATATTGTACGCACTGAGCACGAGTGCAGTATTTTAGATGAAAGAAAATATCTACGCCTTTCGGAACAACTAGTGATTATCTCAAAAGAGACAACTAACTGGATTGTCTATACGCACAAAGGAGCGTGACGCTCCTTTGTTTGCGAGAAACTTCCTCACGGGAACGCAAGTGCGGGTTCTGGTTGTTGCGATAGTTCCAGTTGACCTTGAACTTGCCGTCGTTCCAGTTCGCGTTCGGAACATTACCGTCCGCGTTGCGGGAACCGAGCTCGTTTGTGTCGTACCCCGTCCTTGTCACCGAGAATCGTTTGCACAATTTTCTGTGTTATCTCGCGGTAGAGTGAGCATTGTATAGAGTACGACAAGCAGTTTCTTTCTTTTGACCAATCGCCATCCGCCCTAGGCGGACCGACTGCACAGTCGTGGGATATTGTATAAAAAGAATCAGCGCACAACAAGTTGTGCGCTGATGGTGAAGGTAACAGAAGTATGAAGGTTAGAGGGAAACTGCCTCACGGGAACGCAAGCGCGGGCTCTGGTCGCGGCGATCGCACCAGTCGACCCGGAACCCGCCGCCGCGCCAGAACGCGTACGGAACACTACCGCCCGCGCGGCGGGAACCGCTACAGAGCGTTATATTTTTGATGTCCAAGTGCTTGCCGGTTTCTCGGAAGTACTTGAGTTCTAGAAGGAGGCGTTCCAGTAAGGTGACGCCGTTTACTTTCTGTTCTGCGAGGTCGTCCGCCGAGAGGTTCTTGAGTTCTTCGTCGGCTTCCACTCGGTCGCGGAGCAAGACGGCGTAGTGTTCGTTGGGAACGCGGTCGTTTGTTGGTACTCCCTTGTCCAAGTCGCCGGTATAGCGCCAGCAGGGAAATTTCTTTTCGCAGGAATCGTAGACGCGATTCGGTGTCATACCTTTCGCGACGATGATGAGACGATTGAAACCCTCTTTCTTTTCTGGAATCTTTACTCCTGAGAAGTCGTGGGTTTCGCCGAACTCTTCGCGGTAGAGGGTTTCCCATTGTTTGAGGGGGTCGTTCTCCACTTGAATCAGGTCGTCCGCAAACGCAACGAGAAGTTTGTCTTTTAACTCGCTTTTTCCTTGACCGACATAATAATCAAGTCGGTCTGGACGAAAGTTGCGGGGTAGATTAGGTATGACGAGCGAGGTGAATTGCAGAAACTGCGGAGAGACGGATTGCTCATTATTCATGAGATTGCCTTTCTTTTTTTGTTGTTTATTTAACAGTCCTCCGTAACCTTACAAGGTACATTGAACTACCGACAGTATATCATTATTGATATCTTTTTGTCAATGGGCGAAAATATGGCTCTGTTGAGCCACAAAACGACACCCGATGTTTGCAGCCCATCAACGTCGGGTGTCCTACCGAACAATGACTTCCTGTCCCGCAGAGAACGACGCGTCTGAAAATTTCGTCGTGAGCGCTGGGCGGGTGGCGCTTGTTACGGTGCGGCCAGTAAAGCGGTCGTCGCCATCCGCGACTGCCTCGCCGATGATAGTCGGCACCGTACCTGCTTGATTATCTGCCGAAACGAGCGCGACTTGAAACGCCGCTTCGCGCGGACTTCCGCCAATACCGACTCCAGCTTTGAGCTCGCCTACATCCCACACAACACCACCGCTTACTGCATCATAATTTACGCGCTCGCTTGTAGGAGAAACGGCGCCGACAAACCGCACGAACGACGGAAGTGTTGAGGAAACGCGCACGCCGGAAAGGTCGTTGAATGCATTTGAAAGCGACCATACAATCGTATAAGTTGTTTCTTCGCCAACTCTCGGAGGAATAGGACCTCGGTTTGCAAACGGACCGCTCCATCGCAAAAGCCGTGTAGAAAGTGACATGTCGGCGAGCAATTTTACCTCTGCTTTTACTTTGGTCTCAACCGCGCCGCCCGATTCTCCCGCACCAGCAGGACCGCGCGCCGCGATAGCGGCATTTATAGAAAACGATGGATTTTTAAGCGCGTACACGCCGCTCCCTGGGCCGCGCACATTCACGGAAAAATATTTCACGCCGCGGTCGCCTGGCTCCAAAACGGAAAGCGAAGAATCGGAGCTAGCGTCCCATATAATAGTTCTATCTTGCGCCCGATAGTACCCGCCTTCCGGAAGCACGGACACTGGATCATATAGCGCGCCATCAAAACGTACGATAATTTGCGCATCAGTTGCCCGCGCCGGCAAATTATTTTCCCACGCAATACCTACGCGTACGGTTTTTCCTTTTTCAACGATAAACTCCGTACCTTCTTCGCTACCCACCAGCACAGAAAGCGCCAAAAACGGCTTGCGCAAAAGTACTGCGTGCGACGCGGACACGAGCGCAGTACCGATTGCACGGCTTTCTCCAACCCCTGCCGGACCGGCGCGAAATCGAATGATTCGTTCATCTCCTTCCGCACCAGAGAACACACCTGCTAGCGTAATTCGGCGCATCCCACCAGCCGGAATATCGCCGAGCGTCCACACGCGCTCGCCTGACGACGGGCGTGGCGAGGCGATCTTAAACGCAAACCCAAACGGGTAATCCGCTTCAACCACAATATCGCGGAGCGCTTCCGCACTATTTGATTTTATTTCCAACACCAGCTCAAACGGAGCTCTATTCGCGCTCTCGCGCGGACCCGATACGGAAATGGAAAGCGAGGCGGTACCGAGCGTTACTTCATATCTGGCTGTTTTTTTAAGGAGTGCATTTGAGCCGCGCACGCGATATTCAAGTGTTGCGGAGATAGCAAGTTTTGCTCCTTCTTCGCCAAACAAAACTGCTTCTTCTTTCTTGAGTAAACTTTCGCCAGGTGTGATGGCGCCTAGAGATTCTCGAATGCGCCGCAAGGAAGCGTTGGAATTGTCAGCGCGGCGCGTTCCTTCCGGAAATTCTAAAAGCAAATCGGCGGCTTCAATCTCGGAATTATTGTCGTTGCGAACCGACACCTCAAAATTAAACGGCTCTCCGCCTGCCACCGAAAGCGGGCCACTAAATTGCACCGACACTTTTTCGGAACTAACCACATTTCCGCCGCGGAACATCACGAACGCTGCGAAAGAAACCGCAACGACAAAAAAAATAGCGGAACCGATGAAAAGTTTTTTTACAAAAGACATAGCTGCATGCGGCTCAGGAGGGAGCGGCACCTCTGGTGTAGGCGGCTCCCCTGCCCACCTCGAACGCGATTCGGGCACCTCCGTGTGAAAAACCTCGCGGCCAACTGAATTTTCTTTCGGAACATCCGGCTCTCTGTCGTAAAGAGCTTTTCGTATTTTTTCCAGTCCGTTCATGAAAAAAGTATATCACAACCCCGTTACCCGCAGCGACGAATTGATAATAGAAACTAGCCGCCGCCGAAGCGGCGCGATTGAAGAGATGTCTGCAGCGCCGAAACTGCCGCTTGCCGCAACTTCCAAAAACTCTCGCGGCTCACCGAGGTACCCCAAATGGAACAAAATGCGTAGCGCGAGCAGGATTTCAATGTCGCGGAGTTCTTCTGAAGCGCACGGGCGGCTCTGTAAAAGCGCCGCGCACGAAACTACGGCGTCAAAAAGCTTTTCGTGTTTCTCCTCCGGCGGCAAAAGCCGCCGCAAGAGAAGCGCCGCGCGCGCGAGGACCGCGCGCGCGTATTCTCGACCATTAAGTTCCGAGAAAAAATTCGCCCGCGACACCGCGTTTGCAAGCCGCCACATTTCCTTGCCCCGCACAAGCCACGCGTCTAGGTACGAAAAGTCGGTGAGGTGGTAGCGGAGTTTGGAGCGCGCAAGGCGCACGCCTTGCGCGCGCGCTGACACAAGCCCGAGTTCGCGCGTGAAAAGCAAAATCGTACGGCTTCCCTCGCCTGTTGGCGAACTTCCCAAAACTAAAGATGGAGTGTGATAGAGGTGGTACATATAAACTACACCTTTATGTCAAGCGCGTAGACGCACTCACTGATTTTGATTTTCTCTTCGCTCCCAACCGAAACAAACTCAACACCTTTAAGCAACGCGGACTTTTTGAGTTCGTCGGAAAACTTTTCTATAAACTTTTTTCCGTCCGCGTTGGTATCAACGAGCAGTGTGGCGAAGTCGGAAATAGTCAGTCCTTTCTTTTTACGCAAATTCTGCACGGCGCGCAAAAGCTCGCGGAAATCGCCTTCCTCTTTGAGTTCGGGTGTAAGTGTTGTGTCCAATTCTACTTCTTCTGCAAGAGCATTATCGAAAATTACTTCTTTTACATTTACTTCATCTTGCACGAGCCGTAAAAGTTCCTTGTGGATTTTTAGATTTTTAATTTTTAATTTTTGAAGGGGCTGACGGATTTTGATATTCGCTTTCGCCCGTGCTTCCAGTCCTAACGACACGATTTTTCTCACTTCCTCCATATCTTCCAAAACTCTTGAATCTTGTTTCTTGATTCTTGAATCTACGAAAGGCCAACTCTCCAAATGAACGCTATCTCTTTCTCCACCAGCTGATTTATACATCTCCTCCGCCAAAAACGGCATAATAGGCGCGATGATTTTGGAAAACGCGAGCAAAACCTCTCGCTGTGTGGCGAGTGCAAATTGCATATCTTGTCTGTCTTCCTCTTTTACCCGCTCGCGTGAACGGCGAATGTACCAGGTGGAATAATCCTCGGTGAATGCGCGAATTTCTCGGCACGCGCGCGGCGTATCGTACGCCTCCATCGCTTCGGTAATATTTGTAGCCGTCCGCCTAAGGCGGACGCGTACCCATACATCTAATATATGCGTGCTATCACCCGCGACGGTCTTTCCATCATATTTATTTTTATACAATTCAAAAAATAAGAGGCAGTTGCGCAAAATCCCAACGACACGGTTGTGCGCTTCGCGCACATCAGCATCGCGGAAACTGAGGTCCTCGCCCTGCATCACCACACTCCCCATCAGGTAAAAACGGAATGCATCCGCTCCGTATTGGTCCATCAATAGGAACGGGTCTGTATAGTTGCCTTTTGATTTAGAAATCTTCGCGCCATCTTCTGCGAGAATCGTACCGGTAGAGACGACAGCGTTAAACGCGCGTTTGTTGGACAACAAAATACCAAGCGCGTGCAAGTAATAAAACCATGTGCGCGTTTGCGCGATGTATTCGGCAATAAAATCAGCCGGGTATTTCGCGGGTGATGACGCAAACGGCATCGCCGCCGATTCCACCCAGCAATCCACCACTTCAGGAATACGCTCATACTCACGCCCCGCATCGTCTATAAGTGTGAGCGCATCTATCCAGGGCCTATGCAAATCAAGTTCATAGTCCTCATTATGCGGAAACGGCGCAAACGGAAGCGAGCGCAATTCCGCAAGTTCCAACATAGTTCTTTCTGAAAACTGGTCCGACGATTTTCCCGCCGCAACTTGCGACAACACCCACAACGGACCGCCGTGTCCAACAACGAGAATTTTTTTGTTTTGGTAACGACGCTCAATTTCAAACAAAAATTCGCCAACCCGCCGACGCACCTCTACAAAGGTTTGTTCATTGCGTTCGTGTAAGCGCTCATCAACAATAACCGCATTATCCGGCAATCCAAGCTCTCTTTGAACGAGAAGAGAGGTCTCGTGCGTGCGTACAAACGGAGAGGTAATAATTAAATCAATGCGCGCGCGTTTAAGATGCGCCACAGTGCGTACGACGCCTTCTTTCCCTTTTTCTGTAAGATGATTCTTCGGGTCTCCATACAAATCTTCTATGTTTTTAGCGTTATCTATCGCCTCGCCATGCCGCATTATGAAATAGGTATTGCCCGATTTTTTCACACGCTGTTTGAGTTCTTCAAGTGAGCCAACAACCATAACTTTGCCTCCATTTTTTTCTTTCCAGATCGGCAAAGGTGTCGCCCAAAAGCGATTACGCGAAATGTTCCAGTCGGGCGCGCCTTCTACGATATGCTTGAAGCGGCCATGTTTTAAATGTTCCGGCACCCATTGTATTTTTTCGTTCTCCGCAAGCATCTTTTTCTTTGCGTCTTGTGTGGCGATGAACCACGACGGCACGGCATTGTAAATCAAAGGCGTCCCGCATCGATAACAATGCGGATACTCGTGCGTGTTGTTTGCACGCGCAAAAAGCAATCCGCGGTTTTCCAAATCCGCTTTAATTTCCTTCTCCGCGCCCTTCACATACTTTCCACGCAAGAACTCCGGCGAGTTTTCATTGTACTTTGCGCTTGCGTCAAGCAGTTGCACCATGGGCAATTTCTCCTTTTGCCCCAGCGCAAAATCATCTTCACCGTACATAACTGCCGTATGCACAATGCCCGTACCCTCTTCCGTATTCACAAAATCCGCCGCATACACTTTGTATGATTTTTCCGCTTTGAGTATAGGAACATCAAAAATCGGCTCGTATTCTAGCCCAACCAACTTCTTCCCTTTTATTTCCTCTATTGTTTCGTACGCTTTCCCTTTAAAAATGTCGGCAAGTCGGTCTTTTGCAAGAATAAAAAGATCGTTCTCGATTTTGACTTTCACATAAACAATCTTCTCTCCCACTGCAAGCGCGACATTCCCAGGAAGCGTCCACGGTGTTGTCGTCCACGCAAGAAAAGATGCGTTCGACTTTCCCTTCACTTTCAACTCCACTGTTACCGCTTCCTCGGTTATTTCCTTGTAAGTATTGTCCATAGCGATTTCCGCTTTTGCCAAAGGCGTCTCGCAATGTGGGCAATACATAAGCACTTTCTTTCCTTCATACAAAAGTCCTTTTTCATGCAGTTTTCTTAATGCCCCCCATACGCTCTCCATATACGAGTTGTCCATTGTTTTGTATGAATTTTTGAAATCAACAAAACGCCCCACGCGCTCCACATAACGCTCCCATTCTTTTTCAAATTCCAATACGCTCGCGCGCGCCGCGTTATTAAACGCGGCAACGCCGATTTTCTCTATATCTTTTTTTGTTTTAAGCCCGAGCCGCTTTTCCACCAAGCTTTCAATCGGGAGACCATGGCAATCCCACCCAAAGCGGCGCGCGACGCGAAATCCGCGCATCGTTTTGTAGCGGGGCACGACATCTTTAATAACCGAAGAGAGAAGCGAGCCGTGGTGTGGGAGACCCGTCGCAAACGGCGGTCCGTCGTAAAACACGAAGTCGCCTTCTGGCGATTCCTTTTGCAAGGACTTTTCAAAAATCTTGTTTTCTTTCCAGAACGCAAGAATTTCTTTTTCCTTCTCTGCAACGGTCTTTTTTTGTTGATTATTTTCAGACATAGTTTTTTACATCTTCTCCGGCGCGGTTATCCCAAGAAGCCACAGGCCGTTTTTCATAACTTGCGCGAACGCGGCAGTAAGCGCGAGACGGTATTTTGTTTCCTCTCCTGCATCTAAGATACGCTCTTTCGCGTACCAACCATTAAATGCGCCCGCAAGTTCAATAAGATAGGTCGCAATAAAATGCGGCGCGTATTCTCTCCCCGCGCGCTCTACAATTTCTGGAAAGCGGTAGAGAAGATGCTCTAGTTCATTAACACCACCACCCCGCCTCGTCGACTCGGCACCCCTCCTCAACTGAGGAGGGGATTTTCTGAGAACCGACATCGCCCGTGCGTACGAGTATTGCAAGTACGGCCCCGAGTCGCCTTTCATGTTGAGCACATCATTCCAATCAAAAACGATGTCCTGCTTCGCCTCCCGTTTCAAGTCATTAAACTTAAGCGATCCAATCCCAACAATCTCTGCCGTGTCTTTATTAATCGCCTCCGCGCGCTTCACCGCTTCATCAAGTACCTCTTCAAGCCAAATAGTATTGCCCTCCCGTGTACTCATCTTCCCTTCTTTTCCGCGCGTGAGTCCGTGCCCGATATGCACTCGCTCGTTGGACTTGAACCAACCAAGCATTTCTTCCAGCATAAAAATCTGCCTGAAGTACAGCGATTGCTCACCGCCTGTTTCGTTTATGATGGTTACGCCGTTGCCGTATTCTTTCTTCCTCCATGCATCCGTCGCAAGGTCGCGCGTCGCGTACAGCGTTCCGCCGTCTTTTTTAAGAATCATAAGTGGTGGTAAAATCTCGTTCGGAAAAAACACAAGCTGCGCACCTTCGCTCTCTTTCAGAAGTTTTTTCTGTTCAAGTTCTTTCATCACCGCCTGCATTTTATCTTCAAAAAAACTCTCGCCGTGCATTGTATCAAACGAAACGCCGAGGCGTTTGTACAACCCCTCAAATTCTTTCATCGACCACGCAACACACTGCTTCCATAACCCACGCGCCTCCGCATCTCCTTTTTCCAATTTTACAAACCATTCGCGCGCCTCATCTTCAAGTGCTGGATTCGTCTTCGCTTCAGCGTGAAAACGGATATACAAATCTACCAACTCCCTGACGGGAGCCGCGTTTTCTGCAATCTTATGAATATCTCCCCACTTTTTAATTGCAACAATCATTTTGCCGAATTGCGTACCCCAATCGCCGAGATGATTGTCACGGATAACCGAAAATCCAAGAACAGAAAGTGTTTTTGCAACCGCATCTCCGATGATTGTTGAGCGCAAATGTCCAATCGTAAACGGCTTTGCAATATTCGGCGAAGAAAATTCCACAATTACTTTTTTTCCTTTTCCGATATTATTTCTACCAAAATCATCTTTTTTCTGCAAAACTTCTTTTATGCTTTCCGCAAAGAACTCTTGCGAGAGATAAAAATTAATAAACCCCACGCCTGCTGTCTCAACTTTTTCTACAAAAGAGATTTTTTGTAATTCGATATATCGTACTATATCGTCCGCGAGTTTTTTTGGATTTACTTTGAGTTCTTTCGCATACCGAAGCGCCACATTCGTAGCATAGTCGCCATGTGATAAATCGTCCGGATGTTCCAAAGAAACTTCGGGATTCTGGACCCCGAGTTGTCTTAATGCGTCCGCTATCGCCCGCTTAATGTGTTCTGTCGCCATTACGCAGTATTCTATCAATTTTCCGCGCAATTGCTATAAAATCCTTTTCCTTCTTTCCACGCGTGGTTTCGGCGGCCGTGCCGAGCCGAATACCGGAAGGGTCAACCGGACTGCGCGTATCAAATGGAATCGTATTTTTATTTACAATAATTCCTGCTTTTTCCAATCGCTCACTCGCCTCCTTACCTCCAACCCCCCCTGCCATGAGCGAAGTCGAAGGGTTTCCATTCATCCAAGTATCAACCAAAAGAAGATGTGAATCAGTGCCGCCAGAGATTATGCGCCACTCTAAACGAGCAAGCTCGTCGGACAAAGCCCGAGCGTTTTTTACCACTTGCGCCGCGTATTTTCTAAACACCGGAGTGCTCGCCTCTTGCAAGGCAACGGCCACAGCCGCGATTTGATTCAAGTGCGGACCCCCTTGCAGTCCGGGAAAAACTGCCTTGTCTATTTTTTTATCCAGTTCGCGGTTATCTTTGCGAGAAAAAATCAAAGCCGCGCGCGGGCCGCGGAGAGTTTTGTGCACTGTCGTTGTTACCACATCTGCATACAAAAACGGCGACGGGTACGCGCCACCGGCAATCAGCCCTGCAAAGTGCGACATATCTACCATCAGATACGCTCCTCCGGCATTGGCAGCATCGCGAAATTTTTTGAAATCAATAATGCGTGGATACGCGGTAAATCCTGCGACAATGAGCGCGGGTTTTTCGCTCGAAGCAACCTGCTTGAGTTCTTCATAATCCAACACTTCGGTTTTTTGAGAAACATCATATGGAACCTGCGTCCAAAACTTACCGCTCGCAGACACCTTATGTCCGTGCGTTAAATGCCCGCCGTGCGCAAGCGACATCCCCATAATTTTGCCTGCCCCGACCGAAGCGTCGGGGCCACCCTGCGGTACAAGAGCGAGATACACGGCAATATTTGCCGGTGAACCAGAAAGCGGCTGGACATTCACCGCCCATTCATTTGGCGAGAGTTTAAATAGTTTGAGCGCTCGTTCTTTTGCGAGATTCTCTATTTTATCCATCACTTCATTTCCACCGTAATAGCGCGCCCCCGGATACCCTTCCGCATACTTGTTGGTCAACTCGCTCCCCAGTGCTTCCAAAACATCTTTGGAAACATAATTTTCCGAAGCGATAAGATTTATCGCCTTTTTCTGCCGCTTCTTCTCCGCGTCTATCAGTTTCTTGATTTGAGTATCTTTCATGTTTTATATAATATATTTTTTCAGTTTGGCGACAAGCGCTTGAGTTACGGTGTCAAAGGGAAGGTTGGCGTCAATCGTTGAACATGGAACTTGTTTAAAAAAATCCAGAAGACCGCGTCGCATGCGTGTGTGAAATTGCACATCGCGCTCGTCAAAGTGATTCAGTATTTCTCCTTTTTGTTTTTGTTTGCGCGACAAGCCAATGTGCGGTTCAACATCAAGAAAAAAGTAGCGTGCCGGAATGTTTTTGCCAAGGTAAAATCGGCGCATATCCCAGAAGAAATCTCTGAGTCCAGAGGCCTTTTGCGCAAAGATTTGATACGCGTATGTAGACGAATCAAAACGGTCTACGAGAACATTTTGTCCGCGCGCAAGTGCCGGAATAATAGTATTTTTTAAATGGTCTGCCCGCGCCGCCCAAAACAGAGCGAAGTGTGTTTTTGCATCCGCTTGTTTCGCATTTTCTGAATTAAGAATAAGTGAACGAATCTCTTCGGCGTATGGCGAGCCGCCCGGCTCGCGTGTTATCAAAATGCGTGCGCCAAAACATTCTTGAATCTTGCGTATTTGAGTGCTTTTCCCCGAACCCTCACCGCCCTCAAGCACAAAAAATCTACCTTTTTTATTTTTCATATTTATCTTTTTGTATTAAAGAGCTTTTCACTTCCTTCCAAAAGATACACATTACGAATGCCTGCGTCAATCATAGCGTCCCAACACGGCTTGCAGCACCACCAGTGCCCGTATAAATACAAATCCGCGCCGTGCGTCGTTTCGCCGCGCGTACGGGCATCGGCAAGCGCTTTCGGCTCGCTGTGATTTTTCGGATGACACCCTTCGCACAAGTCATAACGATCTCCCGTCGGAATATGCTGCCGTACCCGCTCGCAACCGTATTCCTTATGATATAAACTGCCATTCGCGCCACGGCCAATAACGCGTTCTCTTTGCACAACGACACTGCCGGTTTTTTGAAAATTATCCAGCGAATGCGCAAGCGCGTAATCTCGCGCGGCGCGCATAAACACATTATCCTCCGACACATATTTTATTTCTCTTCCTTCAGGCAAATACGGGTATTGAATGGCCATACGAAACAGCATATAGTATAAAATCATTATGACAAAATTTGACGAGATTTATCAAGGGTTGGTTCGGCGCATTATGACCGAGGGCGTTGCCGAAGTGAACCAAAGGACTCGCCACGAAACGCGCGCAATTCCGGGCATGCACTTTTCTGTGGACATTGAAAAAGACGGTTTCCCGCTTTTAACACTCCGCAAAATACCGATTCAGATGTTTGTGGCGGAACAGTTGTGGTTTATTTCCGGCGGGCGCAAACCCGAGGATTTTCTCCGCGAGTTTACTAAAATCTGGGACGACTTCACTAATCCGGGCGATGTTGTGACGGTCGCTTACGGTTACCGATGGCGCAAACATTTCGGGCGCGACCAACTTGGACTTCTCGTAAAGCTGCTGGAAAAAGACCCGAGCTCGCGGCACGGCGTGGTCGTCGCGTGGGACCCGGCAGGCGACGGACTCGGCGGCGCGATAAAGAAAAATGTGCCCTGTCCATACTCGTTTACGGTTAATATAATTGGCGGTCGGCTCAACCTACACAACATCATCCGTTCCAATGATGTTATTTTAGGCACGCCGTCGGATGTCGCGGGGTTTGCGCTCCTTCAATGCATCCTCGCGCAACAATTGGGAGTGCGTCCTGGTATTTACAGCCATTCAATTTCAAACGCACACATTTATGACACGCACTATTTTGCGGCGGAAGAAATTATGCGAAGAAACAACGAACATAAAAAAATAGCGATCACCATACCCACAAAGACATTTGAGAGGGCGGAAAAAAAAGA
>JAUYPY010000021.1 GCA_030697445.1 bacterium
CTTGTGCGCAAGGAAGAATCCATACAACGAAAAAAGCGACAATAATAAAATAATTACTGCTGTGTGTTTTTGTATCCAAGTTACCACAGGCCGCTCCCTATTTTCCGGTTTCGGTTCAAGGAGTTTTATGAGGTTCATTGACCCTACGGGGAATCGAACCCCGATTCCAGCCTTGAAAAGGCCGTGTCCTGACCGTTAGACGATAGGGCCGCGTAAATAGCGTAGCATTTTTTGATAAAATCTCAAATAATGCTATTATCTTTTTGGAAGGGTACCGAAGTGGTCATAACGGCACCGACTCGAAATCGGTTGTGGGCGCAAGCCCAACGTGGGTTCGAATCCCACCCCTTCCGTTCGGTTTTTTGGGCGGTTAGCTCATTTAGCAGAGCGTCTCATTGACGTTGAGAAGGTAATAGGTGCAATTCCTATACCGCCCACTTTTCATTTCCCGTGCAAATATAAATAAAGGTCTTCCAGCGCTTTCACCGCATCTCCTGCGGCGATGTTGTTTTGATGGTATAAGCCGTCGGTGCAGTCGCCGGCAGCCCAGATGCCCGCCATGCTTGCGCGTTGTGTTTTTGCGTCTGTAATAATTTGCCCATATTCGGTGCGCGCCACAATGTCTTTCACAAAGTCAGTCGCGGGAGTTGAGCCGATTTCTACAAAGACACCTTCCACCGCGAGCGTATGTTCCGCGCCGGTTGTTTTGTCTTTGTACACGATTCCTTGCACGAATTTTTCTCCTGTTACTTCCGTAATGTCCGCGTTTTTCACGACATGCGTTTTCGGGTTCGCAAGCACGCGCTCAACAATAATTTCATCTGCTTTAAACGAGTCGCGGCGGTGGATAATAGTAACACTCGGGCAGTAGGCGAGGAGCTGTGCCGCGGTTTCAAACGCCGCATTTCCGCCGCCGATAACCGCTACATTTTTACCCGCAAACACCGGCCCGTCGCACGATGCGCAGTAGGTGATGCCTTTGTGCTCCAGCCGGTCGGCGCCTTTTGCTTGGAGTTTGCGGCGCGCGCTTCCGGTTGCAACCAGCACCGCGCGCGTATCATACGAGCCGACATCGGTTGTTACGCAAAAATCTCCACCCTTCTTCTCCACGGTCTTGACCCATTCGCCATCACGCACCGTTACTACATCTGCCGCGTACGCGCGCAGGTGCGCCTCAAGATTTTTTGCCAATTCCGCGCCGTCCAACCGCACGGTCCCTATCCAGTTCTCAATGCCGGTTGAAACACTTGATTGTCCGCCCCAGTCCTTGGTAATAAAAACTGTCTTTAATTTCTTCCGCGCCGCATACACCCCTGCGGCAACTCCAGCAGGGCCTCCTCCAATAATGGCTAAGTCGTAAAGCATTACAAAATTATATCACACTCTATTTTTTCGCACGCCTAAGAAACGCCGGCACGGAGCCCCAATCGTCGTCTTCGCTTGCAGAGGATTTCTTTTCTTCAGGTTTCGCGTCTTTTGGCGATGATACCGCCGCAGGTGGAACAGGTATATTTTGCTTGTTCCGCTTATCATCGTCTGCGGCTGTGTTCATCATTCCGGTAAAAAGCGATTTGCGCGGCGTTGCGCTTTCTGGAAATCCCGACGCAATCACCGTAATTTTAATTTCACCTTTCTTTAGTTTTTCATCGCGAATCGTGCCGAAAATAACTTTCGCGTTCGGGTCTATGGATTCTGTAATAATTTTCGCGGCTTCTTGTATTTCAAACATTGTGAGGTCGTCGCCGCCCGCGATAGAGAAGAGCACACCCTTCGCACCGTTGATAGACACTTCAAGCAGCGGGGAATTGATGGCGGCTTTTGCGGCTTCTTCTGCGCGTTTGTCGCCGGTCGCGCTTCCGATACCCATAAGCGCCGAACCCGCGTTTTCCAAGACAGCGCGAATGTCTGCGAAGTCCAGGTTGATGATACCAGGTGTCGTAATAAGGTCAGAGATTCCTTCCACTGCTTGCCGAAGCACTTCGTCGCAGGTGCCGAACGCCGCTTTTGCAGTCGTGTCTTTGGTGACGGAGGCGAGCAGGCGGTCATTTGGAATAACGATAATCGCGTCAACACTTTTGCGGAGCTCTTCCAGCCACTGTTCGGCAATCTTCATCCGCTGTGAGCCCTCAAAGAAAAACGGCTTGGTCGTCACCGCAACGGTAAGCGCGCCGAGCTCTTTGGCGGTCTTAGCAACTGACGGCGCTGAGCCGCTGAAAGTTCCTCCGCCGAGCCCGCCGGCAATAAACACCATATCGGCGCCTTTGATTGATTCCTGTATTTCTTCTCGCGTTTCTTCAACCGCGCGTTTGCCAACTTCCGGGTTCATACCGGCGCCCAAGCCACGCGTTACATTCTTGCCAATGTGGATTTTCTTTTTGGCGAGCGTGTTGTGCAGATCTTGCGCGTCGGTATTTATGGCAATAAACTCAACCCCCTTCACTTTGGAGTTGATCATATGGTTCAGGGCGTTTTTGCCGGAACCGCCGATGCCGAACACTTTTATCCGCGCAAACGCTTCTATGTCTGGGGTGATTAAAGGCATATAAGTACGAGCATCATAGCACTCTTTCTTAAAAAAAAGAGTTGACAGGGAATGACACCCGATGTCTAAATGAGAGACTCGGGTGTCATTCAACTACGGCAGAAACTGCTTAAACCACTCCACAATCGTGTGCTTCGCGCGCTGCGCGGTTTCTACTCCGAGCGAGAATCTTGTTCCTGTTTCCGCAAGCCCCATCGCTGCAAGTCCGTACGCGACAGACCAGCTAGCGTCTTT
>JAUYPY010000028.1 GCA_030697445.1 bacterium
TGGTTGCGCTCGCGGTTTTGGCGCACAATTTCTCGGACGGCATCAATACCGTGAGTATGATTTTGAAAAATGCGGGCAGTCCTGCCTCGCCTGACGGCGGGCAAGGCGGGCGCGCTCGCGCATTTCGCTGGCTTTTGGTTGACGCGCTCGCGCCAGTTGCGGGTATCACGCTCTCGTATTTTTTTGAGGTACGCGAAGAAGGACTTGGGCTTATTCTCGCACTCTTTGCGGGCTCGTTCCTCTATATCGGCGCAAGCGATTTACTACCAGAGAGCCACCATGCACACCCGGTGCGTTGGACAACGATAAGCACCGTGCTCGGCATCGGCGCACTCCTTTTAATTACCCGCTTTGCGGGGGTGTAGTAATGTTACTCCGTCACCGTTACAATGCCGTGCATACTTGGATGGGGTGTACAATGGTACGGGTAAGTCCCTGTTTTCGTGAATGTATATGAAAAGGATTCATCTCTTTGTAAAAGTGCACTGCTAAACACACCAGAGTCGGAGGTGACGGTATGAGCCGCTCCATCTATGTTTGTCCAGACAACCCTTGTTCCTTTTTTAACTTGAATGCTGCTTCCGTTGAAGGCGAAATTTGAAACAGAGACCGTTGCTATTGCGGTTTGTGATGGCGGGTTCTTAGATGTAGGCGCGGGCGTTATGTCTGTTGACGGTTTTTTATACAGCATAAACAAAACAACAGCAACCACGGCAATAATAATAAGCCACATTCTTTTGTTATCTTTTTGCATAGGATTTTTTATCGACGAATAATGTCTGCATTATAACGCAACGCGAACTTATTTGTCAGCAATGACCTCTTTGATATTCAACTTACAGTATCCCTCGCCATTCACATGGCAGTTAATGCCGAGCCGCCATTTTTCGCGCGGGTTAAGCACTCCATAACTACCACCCTTGTTTTCCTCTCGGACACCGCCTGGGCTCGATACATATTTGAGGTCAGCGCTGTAGGAGATCACAAACCCAGTACTGTCGGTCAGTATTATATCCGTGCCGGTATTTTCTAGTGTGAGCTCGGTGAATTTGTATGCAGTGCGTGAATTACCTTGCACAATATTGTGCCGCGTGCCGAGAACGCGCATACCTTGCCGATGCCCGCTTTCGTCAACAAGGTAAATACCGAACTCAGAAAAATGGTACGACTCGGTCGTAATACAGCGGTCCGTGCAGTCCGTATTCTTGCTCTTCATTTCACCTTCAAAAATCGCACTCACGCGCACTTTATTTTTCTGGTTCAAGTTGACATCAAGAAGCGTAGAGCGCGGGAGGGAATAGCTCGGTGCATACCACCCGCTATCACTGAATTGTATAGCTGTATTGCCGTCTGTTTTGTATTGTCCTGTTTTAAGTATACCGGTTTCAAATTCATGCCCAGCCCATATTCGTTTTTTGACATTTACCACTTTTGCATTCAGGCCCGCAAGATGTTTAAGGCCAGCGCTGATGGTCTCGCTTATAGTTCCGTATTTTGTAGTAATCGCCGCGCTATTTTCTGTATTTGTCGGCGAAAGATAATTGATTGCCGTATCACCAATACCAACGAGCACGATACATCCGATGCCGATGGCAATTGCCGTGAGTTCTTTTTTCATATGATGGGGATAGTATATCACGCACAGATGTTACAATATCCGCAGAGTAGTTGTTTTGAGAATCAACCTTCAGAAAGAAAGGACCGTATGTTTTTTATTGTTGCGATACTTTTAAGTATTGCGTATGTTTCGCTTGTAGAGTGGCTGCTTCACCGGTTTGTGATGCATCAACCGCTTCTAGGATTTTCGTATCCGTTTGAAGCGCACGCAAAAAAACACCACCGCATTTTTCGAGCGGACGATTCGTACCATCTAAAACGAGATGAGGATAAATATACGATTCCAATGAAATGGTGGAATGGGCCCGTGCTCATTTTCGCAACAACACTGACAGTGGTTCCGATAGGATGGTTAATTGGGCGTTGGTCGGTGGTCGCCATTGTTGGTATTGTGTGCGCCGCGTACTACGGCGCGTACGAGTACCTGCATTGGTGTATGCACCTTCCGCGCAAACGGTTAGTGGAACGCTCGGGCATATTCTTTCGCCTCAATGGGCACCACTTGCTGCATCATCGGTATATGAACCGCAACTTCAATGTGGTTTTGCCGCTCGCGGACTTATTCCTCGGCACGCTTCTTCTACGCTCAAAAGTGCGCTTCGCGCAAGCCGTAGGTCCGTCGCTTCCGAATGTCCAGCCGCTCACTACCCAGTGTCGAGGCGCGCAAACGCCTGTCACTTGAAGGTTCTTCGCAAACATCCCGATGAACAATCGGGGTGTTTTTTGTAAAAACGGAGGGTGTGGAAATTTCTCGGCTTACAGCCGCAGTATACCTTTTGGGTCCCGATTTCGTCTACGACTCATCGGGACGCTCAAAAGCTTTTCGAATCCCACACGGAAGCGTCCCACGCTTCCTACCCTCCGTTTTCGCGGACTCAAAACGGAGGGTGTGGGATTCGAACCCACGAGGGGATTTCTCCCCTAACACATTAGCAGTGTGTTGCTTTCGGCCGCTCAGCCAACCCTCCAATTATTTATTACTCTAACACATTTTCTTGATTCCGCATCCGATGTTTGAAGCCCATCAACATCGGGTGCGGAATTGTTCGTGTTAGTGCGCGAACGCGATCGCGATGACTTTTCGCGCGCCGCGCGCGAGGAGTGTTTTGCGCGCTTCCGCGAGTGTGGCGCCAGTGGTCGTCACATCATCAAGAAGTACAATGTTGCGGTTTTTTATTTCCGCAGGGTTTTTCACTGCGAAGCACCCTTCAAGATTCTTAATGCGCGCATCGCGATTTTTGCTTTTGGTCTGGCTTTCTGTTTCTTTTATCTTTATCAAGAGATTTGTGTTGAGTTCTATCATACCGGAAAGTTCGCGCATCATTTCGCGCGCAAGAATTTCGCACTGGTTCCCGCCGCGTTTTTGCTCCCGTTTTTTCGCAAGCGGAATGGGGATAAGAAGCGGCTCTCGGAAATTTCCGGTTTCGGAAAGTTCAATGAGCCATTCCGCAAGTTCTCCGGCAAGCAATTCACCCATAAGCCGCGCGAGCGTGCTGTTGCCGCGGTACTTCACTTCCCACACGGCGGTTTTTACGAGCAGGTTTTCGTATGGAAAGAGCGGGAGCACCCATTCACTCGGTTGGAACGGAAGCGGCGGCACCGCATCGTGGAATGTTGCCGAGTTCATTTGTTCCACTTCGGCAACACGCGCCGATTGTGGAAAGAGCAGTGCAAGGAAACAATTCCACAATTCTAGAGTTCGTGCCGTGATATACTGCATGCATATAGTGTATGCGAAATCCTTTTGCAAATCTCTTTTCTTTGTTCACGGCGCGCGGCACGGAGAGTGTCGTTGGCGTTGACTTCGGCTCGTCGTCGCTCAAAGTTGTTCAACTTAAAAAGAAAGGCGGGCAGGCGATTTTAGAAACCTACGGCGCGGTTGCGCTTGGTCCGTATGTGGGGATGGAAGCCGGCCGCGCCGCGCGGCTGCCGAACGCGACTCTTGCGGAAGCGCTCCGCGATGTGCTCCGCGAAGCGAAAGTTACCGCAACGGAGTGCGGCGTTGCCGTGCCGATGTCTGGTAGTCTGATTGCCGCCATCACACTTCCCGTTCGTCATGGCCAGGATGTATCCGCACTTATTCCGATTGAAGCACGAAAATATATCCCAACCCCCATATCGGAAGTTAAACTGGATTGGCGTGTGCTTTCTAAACCTGGCACGCCAGCTGTTTCCGAACAAGCGGGCAGTTTATCTAACGCAGTGCCAAACGCAGAATCGGAAAAAACAGATGTGCTCATCACTGCGGTTCATCGCGATGTACTTGAACGGCTGAAAGGCGTTTGTGCGGATGCTGCACTTGTGCCGTCATTTTTTGAAATAGAATCGTTTAGCACGGAGCGCGCGGCGTCGCCCGCGCCGGATGCGGTGCTCGGCGTAATAGACATCGGCGCCTCCGCAGCGAAAATAAGCATTATGGACTCCGGCACACTTCGCGATGCGCATACCGTGAACCGCGGCGGGCAAGATATGACCCTCGCGCTTTCATCGTCTCTCGGCATACCAATCGCAGAAGCCGAAGAGCAGAAGCGTAATGGCGCGCCGCGCGCCGGCGACCAACTTGCCTCTGCCGTGCTCTCGCGCATTTTCGGTGAAGCACGAGCCGTATTTTCGCATTACGAAGCACGCGCCGGGCGCGTGCTCGTTGGAATTGTTTTCTCCGGAGGCGGCTCGCTTTCTTTTGGTCTGCTCGCAGAAGCGGAAAAAGCGTTTTCGCTACCCATAACGCTTATTGACCCTATGGTCCAGCTTGCCGCGCCTGCATTTCTTTTGCCACTGCTCGCCCGCGCCGGCCCAGAGTTTGCCGTCGCCATCGGTGTCGCGCTTCGGCGGCTGGAAGAAGTGCGCTAGTTCTAATTGACATCCGATGTTGTCGCCTCTTCGGCGACCCACCAATGAGGCGGGATGGCGGCAAACATCTGGTGTCTTTTGACCTGTGATGTGTTATAGTATAAAGATGACAAATATCCTGCTTGCGTTTATCGTCGGGTTATTGGGCGTTAATCTTTTTGTTAAGCACGCCGTGAGTGTCGACGGAAGCATTGAAAAAGAGTCAATACCAGTGTTAATTGGATTAGTTGTAATGATAGGGGCAGTAGCTTTTGGTATCGCTAGTTTACTCCAATAATTTCTAGGATAACATTATATCTAAAAAACTTAGAACAATTGTTATGGAAGAAAAAGATTTTCCCCTCGCGTGCGGGAGGTGAAACTAGAATTGGTTTGTGGTATACTTTAGTTGTGAAATTACAGTTCACGAATCACGCGAGGCACCGTCTGTTTTTAGAGCGCGGGATTTCGGTTGATGAAATCAAAAAGGTTGTTCATAAGCCGTAGAATATTATCTCCCTTCCAGACGGAATAGAGAAATGTTCAAAAGAAACCGATGGAGGAACCTTGACTGTTGTATACAAGAAAGAGAGGAATGTATATGTAATCGTGACAGCGTATTTTAAATAAACTATGAAAATTACTTACGACAAAAAAGCAGATGCGATGTATCTGTATTTTCAAAAAGGCAAAAAGATTGCCCGCACGGTTGAGCTGGCGGATTTACTAATTGCCGATTTAGACAAACTCGGCAAAGTTATCGGTATTGAAATATTGTGCGCATCACGACAACTTGCAAAAAAAGTAAAAGAAAGAAAGGAGAAAACTTCCCGCACCTTCAGTAGTGTAAATGTGCAGGTTCCCGCGTTCGCTTGATCCAGTAAAGACACCCGATGTTTGCCGCCTATCA
>JAUYPY010000049.1 GCA_030697445.1 bacterium
GTTGGCGAGGGAGCCAAGCGATGGTGCGGCAACCGAGAACAGAGAGCCGGGAGTTGAGGTGCCGATGCCGAGGTTACCCGCCGCATCAATCACCATGGGGCTGGCATCATTCGCGCTGTCTTCAAACCACGCGGTGTAGCCGCTTCCAAGATTGGAAAGAAGGAACGCAGTGTTCAAGGCAGTTGTGCCGGTCGCAACTGCAAATGCCGCTCCTGGAGTTGTTGTGCCGATACCGATGCCGAAGCCACCGCTGACTGTAGAGGTTGCTGTGCCGGTGCCCAAGTTAATGTCATTTCCCGACAGCGAGAGGTCTCCTCCAGCTCCGATGTTGGTGTTCACATGCAGGAGGAACTTGGGGTCAACTGTCCCGATGCCGATGTTGCCAGATGAATTTATAAACAAACGCTCTGTGCTATCTGCACCGGTATAAAATCCAAGATTGGCATTGGAAGAAACGCCGAAATCGGCACTTGAATTCCCTTTAATTTTACCAGACACACCAATAGTTCCGCGCAAATTACCACCCTGTTGAAAGTTTAAACTGCCACCTTGCCCGCCTGTATTGTTAATTAAAATATCTTCAACATCACCGGTACCTACCACAACAAATGTTCGAGCAGGCGATAATGTTCCGATACCGACATTTCCACTTCTATGCACTACAAAATTTGCGTTGGAATAAAGTAAATTACCACCACCAATAGTCAAACCATTTTGCGCAAGAAGAGAATTTGCCTGAATGCCGCCGAGTGTCGTAGAAGTTGCAGTTGAGTTTTCTACGAACCACGGCGTATCAAACACGGTGGAGGTGGCTGCGTTTGCTGTTGTGCGGAGAATGCCGCCGGCTATTGTAAGGCCGCCGGTTCCGATACGGAGGTCTGTTGCAGAGATTCCTCCGGAGAATGTAGATGTTGCTGTTGCGAGAGAGAGAATCGCTCCCGATGATGCGGTGATGGTCAAACCATTGGAAGTAGAGAGTCCTGCGGTAGAAACGCCTCCGCTAAAGGTTGAGGTTGCCGTTGTGGAAGTCGCATTGATGGAAAGGACATTGAGGTGTCCGTAGAGAGTTGAAGAACCGGTGGAGAAGTTGCCGACACTTTGGACAGCAAATGCGGTGCCCGGGGTCGTGGTGCCGATCCCCACTCTCCCCGTGCCGAAGGTTGTCGTCGCGTTATTAGTCGTATTGATCGAAAGCGTATTCTCCGAATTAATCAAGTATGCGCCAGAGGCGGTGAGTTGCGTGCCTGTAGAAGTTGCCGTACCTGCAAGCCCGAGCGATGTGCCCAGAAAAAGCGAGCGGAAGCGCGTCCACGGAGAAGTGGAGCCGAGGTCTATCGCGTTGTCCGCTGTCGGCACGAGCGATGAACCGATTTTTGAATTGAAATATACGATGTCGGTCGTCGTTGCATCGCCCAAAGTTGTGTTGCCGTTCACGGAAAAGTTCTCATACACCGTCTGCCCTGAAACAAAAAAAGATGTAGCACGAAGCGTACCGTCCACATCAAATGTATATTGCGGCGATGTTGTTCCGATGCCAACGCGATTGTTTGCCGCGTCCACAAAAAGCGTGTTCGTATCTACAATAAGAGCGCTCGAGAGCGTTGAAGTCGCGTTTACCGACAGTGCACCTGTTACATTGACGGTCGTGCCGGTCAGTGTTCCGAAATTCGCACTCGTCGCACCAATAGAACCCATTCCGCTGATTGAACCGCCGGAAATGGTCGGCTCAAAAATATCCACCGTCCGCAATTTGTCAATTTTGTTCGTGTGCGACACGGTCTGGTATACATTGGTAATACTCGCCGCATTGCGCCCCGTTTCCGCCGAAATTTTATAAATCTCCGACGAGAGCTTGTTGTTGAGTATGGAAAGTTTTTCGTTAAGTTCATCGCGCGAAATTTCACCTATAATTACACGCTCTATTACGCGCTCGCTGGTTGTGATCCGCTCAGCCGCTGCTACAAGTTGGCGCGGCCCCTGCGACGGTGACGGCAAATTCGTTGGTTGTTGCAAAGGCGGAGGAGTAACGGCAAGTCCAGTACCCGGCACCGGCGCGCCAAAAAGCGACAAGAGTGTCCGCCCAGTATCAACGGCGAGTAAATTTACGCCGCGGAAAAATGCTTTCGCAATTTTCTGTGTGAAGTTGCGCGCAGACGGAGCGATGTCTGCAAGCGCAGCGCCTGAATCGGCAAGCGATGCTGCGCGTCCTGCAAACGCTTGCGCTCCGGATGCGGCATACAAAGGCACACGCACCGCAAATTCTACTACCGCGGCGCGCGCATCATCAAGCGAAATCTCGGAGACAGCGTTCGCGGCGCTCGCTGCGAAAGATGCGACGCGTTCAAATGCGCCATCCTGTACGCCAGCGTACGCGCCGAACACGAACGCGGAAGAGACGGCGAGCGCCGCCGCCTTTTGCAACAATTCAGTCGTTACAAGCGATGATGCTTTAGACAACAGTGGGACGAATGAACGATTCGCATTTCCAGTTATTGAAGAAACTATTTTTGGGGCAATAGATGGGGCGAGAGGAACCGATTCATTTTCGTACGATAATTCCGATTCAAATGTATTTGCGTGAGCGCGCGCAGGAATTGACGAAACTGAATGTGTAAACTGAGGTTCATTTTCCGTACCTCCCAGAAAATCAACAATCCGCGATGCGCCGGAAACTGAAGCGTTAAGGTCGCGATGATTCAAAATTGATTCGCGAGATACAAACCACGCCCTTCCAATCATCCTTGCTTCAAGTTTCCCGCCACGCGCAAGTTGCCCGACATAATCAGGCACATAGCCAACAAGCTTAGCCGCATCCTTCGCGGAGATAAAATCTTTTCCATCGAATTTTAGAATGTTTTTCATATGGCCTTTGCAAATCAAGACATCTCGGCTGAACTAGGTATGTATCTCGGATTAAAAATTGTTACGATCATTTTTATGATTAGTATTACGTTTATTCTTTCGTAAACGATCTTGTTCGATAAGGCGTTGGTACTTTCTGACGTTATGAAGCAAAATTGGTATTTCATTTTCAAGTGAGGATTACCAATACCCGAACTGAAAACAAAACAAGAAGCAAAAATAGGAAAAAAATGCATCGTTTCTTGAAATTTTTATTGTGCAATTTTGCGTAAAAAAATGCGCACGCTTAACAAGAGAAATTATAAAGCAAATTAGGCGTATACGCAGCTAAAAATATGTGGATAAATAAGCTTATCTCGGACAAACAAGAATCTGGTCTCGTGTGCTGCATTTAAGAATATTTTTCTATCTTGTTTTAATTGCATATTTTTTATGAAAACGGTATTTAACTTTGATGCACAAATACATAAAAAAGACGAAAAAGACCACTGCACTTGTTTCACAAGGACTTTTTACACATATGTGACGACACGACTATTTGTTATCCCCATTTTTGATTGACATCGGATGTCAATCAAAATAGTATAGCGGTATGCCAAGCCGCTCTCACCGCATCGCACCGTTTGAGCACTACCACCTATTCAACCGTGGCGTAAATCATCAACAGATCTTTTTTGAAGAACGCGATATTGCGCGCTTTGTTTTTCTTATACTGCACAAACAATCCCCCACAACCACTACCACGCGCGTTGAATATTATACGAAAGAATTTCTCAAACACCGCGTATGGAGCACCACCGGCACTACGAAAGTAAAGATGGTTGGGACGCGCTCTGTAGAGCTGGTAAATTTCTGTCTTATGGACAATCATTTTCACCTCACAGTGCGGGAACTTAAAGAAGGTGGTACATCAAAATATATGCAGCGCATTTTAAATGCGTACACAAAATACTTCAACACGAAGTACAAACGCAAAGGACATCTCTTTGAAGGACCTTTTAAAGCGGTACGCGTAGACAGTAATGTGCAGCTCTTGCATCTGTCTGCCTACATTCATCGCAATCCGCGCGATATGCACGCATGGCGTGGAAAAGAAGCAGAGTATCCCTGGTCGTCGCTTCAAGATTTTATTGTAGAAAACCGATGGGGACGATTGCTCTCGACGAATGTAATTTTGGAACAGTTCGGAAAAGATTCAGAAACGCAACAAAAAGGATACAAGAAATTTGTTGAAACAAGTACAGCAAAAAGCCAAAGCTATTCCCTACCGCAAGAGCATTTCTTTGAGAAGTAGTTCGCGCAGTACCTGCGGGTTCCCTGTCCCTCTTGTTGCCTTCATACTCTGCCCAACGAGGAACTGAAGTGCCGATTGTTTTCCATTTTTAAAATCAATAATTGTTTCTTTGTTCGCCTCAAGCACGCCATCGATAATTTTCGAGAGTTCTGCGGAATCGCTTTGTTGCACATACTTCTTTGAAATCTCTGCGAGGTCTCCACCTTTCTCAAAGACCTCGGCAAGTGCGTCTTTAACTCCACGCGATGACATTTCGCCATTCAATAGGCGAAGTAGGCATACTCCTAATCCTTGCGGAGTGATAGGCAAAAGCCCGTTCTCCCCGTGTTTAGCCGCCAAACCTGCAATGTCAGTGCTGATATAGTTTGCAATAAGAACAGATACCGCAGTAGAGGATTTGCCAACTGTACTTATGTAGGAACTTGTTTCTTCAAACAAAGACCCGTAACGTGTATCTGCAACAAACATTTCAACGCATAGTGGAACAAGTCCTTCTTTTGCGTAGCGCGTGCGTTTTTCTACAGGCAATTCAGGCAGTACTTTCTTGAGCGCCGCCACTGAAAACTCTGGGATATCGGATACAGCTAAGATTGGTAGGTCGGGCTCAGGAAAATATCGATAATCATGGGACGATTCTTTCTTACGCTGGCTAAAGGTGGTTTGGTTCGCATCATCCCATCCTCTTGTTTCCTGTATTATCTTTCCTCCTGATTCAATGAGCGCAATCTGCCGTTTCATTTCGTATTCAATTACCCGTTCAACGGCTTTAAACGAGTTCAAGTTCTTAACTTCTACCTTCGTCCCTAATTTTCCATTTTTAACATCCATCTTTTCACTTATACTGATATTCGCTTCTATGCGCATCTCCCCTTTTTCCATATTCGCGTCCGATGCACCGATATACCGAAGCAGGAGTTGGAACTCGCGCGCAAAATCGGCCGCTTCTTTTGCGGAATGAATAACCGGCTCGGTGACAAGCTCCATAAGCGGAACTCCGGCGCGGTTAAAATCAAGCAGACTGTAATTACCCTTGTCGTGGAGTAAAGTTCCAGTATCTTCTTCCAAATGCACCCGGGTAATCGCAACGCCGTTTAATGAACCGCCGGACACCAGTGGAGATTTATACTGACTGATTTGATAACCCTTCGGAATATCTGGGTAAAAATAATTCTTGCGGTCAAACGAAGTTGTATCCGCAAGTTTCCCTCCAATCGCGACGCCGACTTTTAAAACATGCTTAACTGCTTCTTTGTTGATAGCTGGGAGCGTCCCAGGATGTCCCATACACACTGGGCATACATTTACATTCTGTCGCGTTTCGTTCGGGTCGTTCTTGGAATCACAGAACATTTTCGTTCTGGTTTTGAGTTCGGCGTGTATCTCAAGCCCCACGGTTGTGGTATATTTTTCTTTTTCCATTCCTACAATCTTACAACGCTTTAAGCACTTTAACCACTTCTTTTTTAAATGCGGAAATTGAAGACGGCTCCAACACCGACACCACAAGCGTCGGAATACCCATGTTCTCAAACTCCTTTTTCGCTTTTGAAAGCACTTGTGGCGTCGCGATGTCTTTTTTAGTAAGTACTACGATTTCCTGTTTTGTCATAAGCTCAGCGCTGTGTGCCGAAAGTTCCGTGCGGACTATCTCGTGTGCGTGATGCATATCTTCGTTTTCTAAAGAAATGCAATGAAAAATTATTTTGGTTCGCGCAATATGCCGCAGAAATTTGTGTCCGAGCCCTTTACCTTCCGATGCACCTTCTATAAGCCCCGGAATATCTGCGAGAATATACCCATACAACTCACCTAGATTTGGTTCTAGTGTGGTAAATTTATATGCACCAACTTTCGCGTGCGCGGCGGTAAGCGCATTCAAAAGCGAGGACTTGCCAGCATTAGGCATTCCGATAAGCCCCGCGTCGGCAATAAGCCTCAACTCTACTTTAACCTCCGCCGCTTCGCCAATTTTGCCTGGTGTGCATTGTTTCGGCCGTGTATTGCGCGAACCTTTAAAATATTCATTCCCCAATCCTCCGCGCCCGCCGAACAAAATCTTGATGCGCTCGCCCTCTTTCAAGAGTTCATAAGTTCTTCCTTTGCGCGCTCCGCTTACGATGGTAAGAAGTGAACCGATCGGCACCACGACATCCGTATCGACGCCGTTTGCGCCATGTTTGCTTTTGTTTCCTCCGTCTTTGCCATTTTCTGCGGCAATGACGGAATTGCTTCTATATACCGAAAGGTGGCTCATATCCCGCACTGCAGCGGCATACACATCACCTCCGTTTCCACCATTCCCCCCAGCTGGTCCGGAAAACTCTTTCCCTTTTTCATGCAGCCAGCGCACCACCCCGTCGCCACCGGCGCCGGCCTGTACCCGTAAAGTGATTTCATCTACAAAAGCCATAGTTATGTAAGTGCTCGCTTTGCGAGCGCGATTGCTCCTTCGAGCGAACGCGCCGCGACAGTAAATAATTTGTTGTGGCAGAAAACAGCATCTGCAACACCCGAAACATCAGCCAACTCATTATCGCGCTTACCTGCCCATTCTTTTGGAAATGACAATCGCGATTTAAAAGAGTTTCTGCCTGCGCGCACCGCATGTGCGCGCCAATTACCAGATGGACCGCGATCTGGCGTAATAACAAAAAACGGCTCGGCTTTTTCTCCCAGAATATCTCCCCAATCATATTTTTCATCCAATACAATAATACGCTTATCTGCCGCATTCTCATACGCCGCGCGGACGAGGGCTTCTCCGAGAGCCGCATCTCGCGCGTGCGCGATTTCCCGCTCGAGAATTGCGCTTGCAAACTTTCGTGCCTCCTCAAACCCCGCATCAAGCGAGAGTTGTTTTTCATTCCATGTCGGCTCAAACGCAAATACGGCATTTTGTATCACATACGGAAACGCAGGCGCGCCTTCGTAATTGCCGAGCGATACTCCGTTATCCGCCGCATCAATCGGCTGAACTAATTTTGCGTCAACGCGAGCGGCAATTTCCGCGGAACCGGAAATTGCCGCCCCAAATGTTTTCCACACCAGCCCAAACGCGGCATATGGAATTGTATTTTCTCGAGAGCCGGCGCCGCCAGGTTGGTGATGGTCAAACCGATTGCGAGCCGCATCGTACTCGCCACCTACATCAACCACAAAATCGCCGCTCGCAATAATCTTCGGATCGCGACTACGAACTATCGTCGCATTTCCTTTAAGATGCAAAAGAAGCGCCGCGACCGCAAAGGCGTCGTCGGCGTGGAAGCCGCCGTCATGCGTAACAATCATTTTTTTTGAATCCTTCATTGCTTCGCGATTTCATCAAGCCGCTTTTCTATATGTTCAATATGTGCGTGCAATTCTTTGATTTTCGATTCTTCTTCTTCAACTTCTTTTTCTGTTTTTTCCGCAAGCTTTTTCTCATGCTTCAACCCCGTCAGAATAATCCGGTCGCCGATAAAGAACGACACGAAGAGCCCAGTGAGTAATAGCCCGAACATAGAAAGTATAAGTGATACGCCTGGTGAAAAGATCACTGAAAGCCAGCCGCCAACTTCTGCAAGCATATCGGCAGAGAGCCATACGGCGCGCCAAAAAAGTACCACGAAGACGCCGCCAATGATGGCGTACGCAATCGGCGAGCGCGACAATCCCGCGCGCGTTCTGTCTTCCAACTTGTCAAAGAATTTTACGAGTGGGGACATATTGGTTTAAGTGTAACACATTATACTGCGCCATGACACTTCTTAAACTTCTTACCAGAATTGCATGGGCAAGGGTCGTTTCTACCTACTTTGGGAAACTCACCTACTTGAACTTCCTGTTTGGTAATAG
>JAUYPY010000051.1 GCA_030697445.1 bacterium
TTAAATTGGTACGCACCTTCATACAGGGATGATCCAATCTTCTTTTTTTCTAGGATTGCTATCAATTTTGGTAGATTCCCTTTTTCTTTTCCTATCTTCAATTCACTCGCCATCTCCGCCTGCTTCTCCAGCAAAAAATACTTGGAGGCCAAATCGGTATCACCTGCTTTGAGCGCGGCGATGAAAAGATTGAGTGTTTCTTCGGGCGTGTCTCCGCCGTCAAAGTCCTTTTTGTACGCCTCCACAAGGTTGTCGCTATATTCCTGAATCTTTTTCGGGTCCTTCAGTTCTTTCACGACTTCGTCAAAATCTCTCGCGACAAACGGCTCGTTCTGCGCCTTCCAATACCAAAGACCTCCTGCAATTACCGCAAGTGCAACAAATGTAACTAGACCCCCTCCCCCGCCCCACTTAAGAATTTTAAGCATAGGAGGTTATTATCTAACATCTTTCACCATACACAAAATCACTTATCCACTTTTTGTGCCGCAAAAACAGCAGAAAAAGAAGCGTAAAAAAACGGCTCAACGCACATTGAGTCGTTTCGTTATACAGTCATTTTGCAAAATGACCGTATAGTAAGTAGCGGAGCATATTTACTCATTCAAAATGAATATCTCAATCACGGAATTAAGAAACGCAAAGACAAAAGAAAAAACAAAAGTAACGCTTGCTAAAACAAAAATGGACCATGCAGCATCAGCTATTTGTTTTTTCATAATAGCCACTCTTTTGCAAGTTTATAAAACTCTTGCGCAATCTGCAGTCCTCGTTTATTCGGTTGAGGGTTTCCGTGGGGCTTCTTCTTATCATCAGGTAAATGATATAGCGGATCTGTATTTTTTCCATGAGCGCCAGTTGCGACGAGGATGATTTTCATATAGGTATTATACCATCCCACTGTAACCGGCAAATCCACTTTTCACTCGACAAAAACAGTCCAACTTCGTTGAAACTTCCAGCCTTCGCCAAAGGCTATGGATGGGCGCGGCGCGGGACAAACTGACCACTAAACATTCTCACATTCTGCAGAATGTGAGAATGTTTAGTGTATCGCTGGTTCGTAAAAGCAACGAATATCGCCCTGCGGGGCATAATCTGTTTGCCGAGCAAATACGACATATGGAGTTCCTTGTATATCTCGCTTATCGAAAGATACGCGCATTTTCTTATACCAGTCAGACCATAGAGTTGACCACAGATAATCTTCTGAAAACTCTTCGTCGTCAAAAAACTTGAGTTCCACAGAAACAAGATTGCTACCGTCGAAGGGTTTGACGAAGACATTTTCATAAAATCTACTAATATTTTCTGGCGTTTTCTCGCTTACGCGAAGTTCGCCAACGAGATAATCACAACCGTTGGAAGCGCCGCGAAAAAGATTACCGAAGTCCTTCACTCTCTTTACGAGTGTTGAGTTCAATGGGTGTTCAACTGCGCGAAAATGTTTTTGCAAGGTATTTAATTGGTGATTATGCAACGGCATTTTCCACATACCCACCATCAAGAAAAACACAACGATACAGACGAAAAAGACACCGAGCCACGCGAACATACACGCGAAGATTTTCAGCGTCTCTTTTATCATTGCAACCATTTTTGAGCCAACTGGTAAAATTCGTTCGCGATTTGTAACCCGCGCTTGTTCGCTTCTGGATGTGCATGAGGTGGTTTGTACATTGAATACAATGTTGCAATAATTTCTGGTTTTTCGTTAAGATCAAGGTACTTTTTCCATTCATCAATTACTGAACGGATTTTAGCCGCCGCAAAAAAGATGCTATGTTTCGGCTGTTTTACATACTCGTACAAATCTCTGCGAGACATCTTTCCCACGCTCTTTACTGAAAGTCCTGGAGCGCCTTGATTGGGATTGTAGTAGCCGTCTTGTATAAGTCCACGCGCAGTTTCTATCTTTACTTGAGCAATTCCCGCAGAAACATTTTTACCGATAAAGAAAACTGCTAGATTTTCAGAGACATCTTCAAATGGAGTAAACCGTGCAATCTCGTCTATGATGATTGCACCGAGGAGATACGGGTCTATCTTGAATTTCTTGGCGGCAGAAAAAATCAATTCTCGGTGCGGTTGCAATTTTATCCTTGCTTTTTCTTTCGTTATCTTCCATTTTTCATCATAGGTAACAATGAGCGGTCCGCCGTCTTTCTCAAGTATGTATTGATACAGTTGCACATAACGCGCAAGCGCTGGCGTAGATAAGGCATTGCGCGTATCGTTTGCATAGGTAAACAGTTGGTTAGAAGAAATAGCAATTTGCTCTAATTGTTCTTTTTTTGGAGTGCTCGGCTTCGTGCGTAGATATGCGCCGTTTTTCCCTTGCACGGCGTACACATTCTCAAACTTCTTTTCTCTTGCAAGCCGCACCGCTTCTTCTAGAGAATACACCTGCAATGTATCAGAAACAAAAATCACATTTTTGCCTTGAGCACCGGTAGCGACGAGGATGATTTTCATAAGAAAATTGTAACATAACGATAAAAAACGCCTAAATTCTCGCCGCTTTTTTCAAAAAAAATGGCTCCACGCTGCGGATTTGCCGATAAATTGGTGCGAACAGAAATTTGGAAATAACGGCCACAGATTACGGGAAGATTCAACGGAAAAACAAGAAGAAGAGGGGCCCGAACATAAGTGCGGTTATGCAAGCGAACGCGAGAATAGTGTTCACAAAAAGCGCGCCTCCTTCTTTTTTTGCGCCATCTATGTAAAGTCGGAGTGGCGTGTACAGAAAACAGTACCCCATCACCGCCGCCGAAAGCGTGAAAAGAGAGATAAAGGCAATAGGGCCGAGCGCCCCAACATCTTGCATATGATCTTCAATTTTCGGCGCGTAGTACATCACGCTTCCGATGGTGGAAATGTATGTCGCCGCCGCAAGCGCGTTTATAATAGGATTTCTGGTCATATCGATTACGATAACACGCGTTTTTGATTTCATGTTACAAATACGACAGCGGGTTGAGGTAGGCGCCGGGGTTGGCAACCGGTAGAATGTAATTTTTGACGCATACGCGGCTTGGGCGCGTTGCAACCTCTACACCTTGCGTTGCAAACACCGTAAAGTGCAAATGCGGACCTGTGGCATATCCGGTTGCCCCGCTATACGCAATCACCTCGCCAGTAGAAACGCCCTGCCCTTCGGCAACGCGAATGAGCGAGAGGTGCGCGTAAAGCGTCGTAAGCCCGTTGCCATGCTCAACCAAAACCCATTTGCCGTAAGATGCGCCGCTACAGGTTCGGTCGGTATCACCGACCCCCTTCACAATTCCAGAAAGCGCAGTTTTAACCGGCGTGCCGATACCCGCGCGGAAATCAACACCGTTGTGCCCCTGCCCGTTGTAGGCGCCGCTTTTTGCAAACGCGGTCGCTCCGAAATATTGCGTAATCTTGATAGTATCGAGCGGCCAGCGGAGTACGCCCGAACCTGTTTGCGGCAAGCGCGATGGATCCAATTCGAACTTTAACTGCGATTCGTATTCCAAAAGCTCATTCTCAAACGCTTCGCGTAGCGCCAACCTATCTTGCAGCAATTTTTTGTAATTTGTTTCTTTGTTTTTTGTGGAAGTCAGAAACGCTTGCTGTGTCGCGCGTTCCCCGTCGGCAATTCGCTTGCGGTCTGCGCGTTCGTTTTTAAGTCCAGTGAGCTCGCGGCGTTTTGCATCAAGCGCGGTGCGATCTTGTTCTAATCCGGCTTTCAGCTCTTTCACACTGCGGATTCGCTCAGTGAGCCGCGCTTCCACCGCGCGAAGCGCGTCCGCTTCGCGCCACGCTCCGGAAAATCCGTTTTCATTCAAGAATATTTCTACCGGGTTTTCTCGATGCACTTCCGCAAGCAAACGCAACGCTTTCTCCAACCCTGCATTTCCGCGACCGATGCGGTTCTCTTGTACGAGGATGTTTTCGGTAAGCGAATCGATAGAAAGAGTAGCGGCACTGATTTTGCTCTCAGTTGCTTTGATTTCGGTAAGAAGTTTTCTGCGCGTCAGATCCAGTTCTGCAATTGCGTTTTTCAGGGTACTCGCTTCCCCACCGAGTTTGTCCAACTCGCCCTGATAGGCGGCAATTTCTTTTTCAAGCGCCGCAATCTGCGCGTTCCGCTCGCCAATTTTCGTTTGCAAATCGGCAATGTCGGCGCCCGCTATGCGCGCGCCGAGAATACCAAATATAAAAATCGCCGTGATAACAATAATCCGCTTCACTTCACTATCATATCTTTTTTCTTGAGGTATTGCCTATTTAGCCAATTGAGCTTGTTACCGTCGAGCACCGCACCGCCTTTTTGCACGCGCTGAAGCTGAAATTGCGTGACGAGGTCGTCAAACGAAAGTACTTCGCTTGCGTCGCTCGCAGACGGATGCCAGCCAAGGAGGGCAAGAAAATTCAGCATCGCTTCTGGTGCAATATTCATATTCCTATAGTGCGCAAGCGATACAGCTTCGCCGTGTTTGCGTTTGGAAAGCTTGCTTCTATCGGGCGCGAGGATCAAAGGCAGGTGCGCGTAGAGAGGGCGCGTCGCGCCGAGCGCTTCTTGTATTAAAATCTGGCGCGGCGTGTTGGAAATATGGTCCTCTCCGCGAATAACATGCGTCACTTTCATTTCAAAATCGTCTACGACAACAGCGAGATGGTAAAGCGGTTCGGACACGCTCCGTGCGATGACAAAATCCTTGAGCTCGGTTGTGTCAAAACTCACTTCGCCGCGCACCATATCTTGAAAAGTGACCCGTTTGTTCGGATTTTTGAATCGCACGACTTCCGCTATTTCCCCTTCTGCTCCATCTTTTTTCGCCTCCCGAGACACATACGCCGCGCCTGACTTTATAAGCGCATCGAGATGTTTCTGATACAGGTCCGTACGCTCAGATTGTTTGTATATTTCGTCTGGTTTTATTCCTAACCATTCTAATCCGCTTAAAATATCTTCCTCGTATTTTTTCTCCGACCGTTCCTTGTCGGTGTCTTCAATGCGCAAAATAAACTTTCCGCCGGTTTGCTTGGCGAAAATATAATTAAAGAGCGCTGTGCGCGCGCCGCCGATATGCAAAGGGCCGGTGGGCGACGGCGCAAAACGGACGATTGGTTTTTGTTTAGTGTTCATGAGATAGTCCAATTTCTAATAATTTTTCCCCAATCACGCGGCTCGCGTCAGGTTTGGCAAACGCGCGCGCCGCGCGCGCCATTTCGGCGCGGCGGCTTTCGCTTCCAATAATCTTTGCGATTTCCGCGAGAAAGAGCGCGGGCGAGAGATTTGTCTCTTCCAAAACGGCCGCCGCGCCGGACTCCGCATACGCGTATGCGTTCTTGCGCTGATGGTCGCCGTTTGATTCGGCGATGGGAATAATAATAGACGGCAGTCCCCATGCGGCGATTTCAAAAATGGTTGAGCCCGCGCGTGAGACGACAAGTGATGCAACGCCTGCCGCCATACGAAGTGCTTCTTCATCTAAAAATCCGAAAGGATGGTAGCGTTCCGCATGGCCGTTCCCTTCCAAAATGACGCGGCCGCGCGCCGCAGCTTCGGCAAAATTTTCTTTTCCTGTCTGGTGAATAACCTGAAACTGCTCCGTGAGTTTAGAGAGCGATGAGAGAATGAGTTCATTGATTGCTTGCGCTCCCTGCGAGCCGCCGAGCACGAGGAGCACTGGCGCGTCTGTTTCCAATTTCAGAAATTCGCGCGCGCCATCGGCGCTTGGCGCGCGCAAGACATTACGCACCGGGTGCCCCGTCCAGGCGGTTTTCGCGGACGGGAAAAATTGCGCGGAATCCGCAAACGAAACCGCGATGCGCGCGGCAAACTTCCCCGCCCAGCGGTTCACTCTGCCCGGTACGGAATCGGATTCGTGAATGACGACGGGGATTCGTAAGATACGCGCGGCAAGGAGCGTTGGGAAGCTCCCGTACCCGCCCTTACCAAACACGACATCAGGGTAATGGTAAAACAGAAGCCCTAGCGTTTTGATAACCCCCCATGCAGTCGTGAATGCATCAATAATATTTCTCTTGTCTGCATAGCGGCGGAGTTTGCCGGCGGGCGTTTTCACAAAAATGATTTCGTATTTCGCCAAAAGTCCCGCATCGCACGGGTCGGGGGCGAAAAAATATAGCTGCGGCGGAACGAGTCGCCGTTCGCGCGCGAGAGCGCGCACCTCCTCCGCCACCGCAATAATCGGGTAAAAATGTCCGCCCGTTCCGCCTCCCGTAAAAACAATTCTCATATCGCTATTTTACCATACTTCGGCGCGACACATTCAAAATAAGCCCTACTTCAATAAGTGTTGCAATCATCGCCGTGCCGCCGTGAGAAATGAACGGAAGCGTAAGACCGGAGAGCGGAAATAGCCCGAGCATTGACGCAAAATTGAGAAATGCCGTACCGGTGATGAGGGCGATACAACCAAGTGCCAAGAGCCGTTCAAATGCGTCATCGGAGCGTGAAGCGATGCGAAGCCCTCGCAATGCAAGACCGGTAAAAAGCAGGACAAGCGCAAGCGTGCCGACAAGGCCGAACTCTTCGCCGAAGACGGCGAAAATAGAGTCGCTCGTCGGTTCCGGCAATCGGTCAAATTTCTGAACGCTCCGTCCGAACCCTTTGCCTGTAATACTGCCGCTTCCAATTGCAATAAGCGATTGTTGAAGTTGGTAACCGGAGCCCAGCGGATCGCGGTCTGGATTTATAAAAACCGTGAGGCGCTCCAAGAGGTACGGCCGTACGGAAAAAAGCACCGTCGCGCCGATAAGACCAACAACACCGAGCGTAACCAAATGCTTGATCGGATATCCGCCGACCGAGTAGAGCGCGGCTCCGGCGGCAATAACAATCGCAAACGAATCGGTATCGGGCTGTGACAAAAAGAGCGCCCCCGCAACCGTCAAGAAAAGCGAAAAGACGAGAAAGGTTTTGCGATGATGTATCTCCCGCGATGCATTACCTTGCGCGAGCCACGCGGCGAGCGCAATTACAAACGCAAGTTTAAAAATCTCTCCGGGCTGAATGGAAACACCAAAAATAGAAAACCACCGCTGAGCCCCTCCGTGCGCAACGCCGATACCAGGAACCAGTAACAGAATCATCGGTATGGTAGCGGCTATGCCGATAACCCATGCGTATTTTTTTACCAATGAAAGCGGGATGCGCGTTGCGGCAAAACAAAGTACGAGCCCGAGCGCAATGCTCGCAAGTTGCGTGAGCGCTCTGCTTGCAAACAGCCCGCCTTCTTTGAGCAACAGTCCGAACGATGCGGAAGTGAAAATAAAATACCCGCCAACCAAAAGCAGTACGGCGATGGAAAGAAATATTCGGTCAACGGATTGTTTTCTGCGCATATTACCCAATCAGCGCCACAATCGTGCCGACCATCGCGAATAGAACCGAGAGCACCCAGTAGCGCATTGTTACTTTGTAAGGCGGCCAGCCAAGCGCTTCAAAGTGGTGGTGCAAAGGCGCGACCAAAAATACTTTCTTGCCTCTGAACTTTTTTGACGCTACCTGCACGATATTTGAAAGTGTCGTAAGCAGTAGCGGCGCGGCGATAATCGGAAGCACGGCGATCCCCTTCCCACCGTCTACCGCGTCCGTCATAAACGCAACAATCGTAAGCGCGAGCGTGAGCGCCATCGTTCCTGTTTCGGAAAGGTAAAAGCGTGCGGGCGGAATATTGAACCACAGGAACGCGAGAATGCCGCCGACAAGCGCCGCGCAAAGCGCGGCTAAATTGAACTGATCTTGAAAGAATGCAATTAAAGAGTACGCGCCAAACATTACCGCAAACACGCCGCCCGCAAGGCCGTCTATGCCATCTATCACGCCGCCCGAATACACCGCGAGTGCAATCAACACAAAGAGCGGAATAAAGAACATTCCGACCTGCACTTCTCCCACAAACGGAAACGATACCGCGCTCGTTTCAAGCTTGACGGAAAACCAGAGCGCGGCGAGCAGTGAAATAATGGTAACGGCAATTAGGCGCTTCTTAAGCGAGATTCCTCCTGCTCCGCGCACTTCTAAAAAGTCATCGGCGAGTCCGACGAGTGCGCCCAGTAAAAGCGCCATAAGCGGAAGCCATGTCTGGCCGCGGCTCACAAAATCCAATTTTGAAAAAAGCTCTGAAGAAACAAAAAGTGGCAAAAGCCATAAAAGAAGCGCAGTTGCTCCAGCCGCCACCCACACGACCACACCGCCCATTTTCGGCGTACCGACTTCGCGCGTTTCGTGGAGTTTGTTGAAAATGTGCGCATCTCCACCATCAAGCGCGCGCTTGCCCGCGCGCTTTTTCCACATTTTGCGCGTATACAAAAAGTTGGTCAGCACCGGAGCAAACCCGATGCCGATGGCAAATGAGATAATTCCGGGCAGAAGCGTTTTTACAACATTTAAAATCATAGTGTATCGTTTCTTTGCAGATATTCGAGTGTTGCGGCGACGAGCGTTTTTACATCCTCAAACCGCCCCTCTTCCGTAGAGCCAAGCACGGCGACGGCAATCGGCTTGCCGACTCCCGCATCAAATATAATTGCCAAATTGCCTCCAGCAAGATCAGTGAGTCCTGTTTTTGACGCGCGGAGCATGGGGATGTCCGCTACAATCTTGTTTGTATTGTCCGCCTCGTGCCGGTTGCCGTTTTCTTCAGTAAACAACGAAGTTGCCTTGGTGGTCGCATCAAAAAGATCTGGATGCATGTGATACGCAAGGGCAATCAAGCGTACCACATCATGCGCCGAACCGAACCCCCCGGCAACACCTTCGCTTTCATCCAATCCCGTCTCATTCAAAAAATACATACTCTGGAGTCCGAGCGCATTTGCTTCTTTATTCATTTCCGTAATAAATTGTCCTCTGTTTTCCGACTCAATGCCACTGGTTGAAATAAAGCCTCCGCCGACAGCCGCAGCCGCGGCTACACCGTCATTTGAAGATGCGGTCAGCGAAAACGAAAGCAGGTCTTTGAGCGCCCAGTTTTCATTACGCATAGGGACAAGCGCATAGTTTGGCGCAATAGAAAGCGCAGTTATTGCAGTCATTATTTTCGTAAGCGACGCAAGCGGAAGCTGGGTGTCCGAATTTCTCGCAAAAAGCGTCTGACCAGTCGCGACATCAAACACTTCTACCGCACGCGCGGCGAGCACCACTTCATCAAACGGAGATGGAGCAAGGGCCGCACCTCCTATACCTGCATACGCCGTATTAGGAGTGCTTGTTTCAATCAACTGCAGAGAAGATGGCGAGGATATACCAGATAGCGTTCCAATTAACGCGCCTGCAAAAGCGAACGAAGTAAAAAAACGGAAATGTGATTGCGATTCATTCATCTTGTTTATTCTCTGTGTTAGCGGCAAACGCGTCAAGTTCTTTTTTCGCCTCCGAATAATCGGGTAATTCTTCAACGCGCGATATGCCTAAGTGTGCGAGAAGCTCAAGTGTTGGTTCGTACACAAACCCGCGCGCATCTTTCGGGTTCGCTTTGCGCGCGACAAGCCCGCGCGCCGCGAGTTCGCGCAAAGTAAAAGTTGAATTAACACCGCGAATCCAATCAAGCTCACGGCGCGTCGCCTGTCCGCGATAAAGCACAACCGCAAGCGCTTCCGCACCCGCTTTCCCCACATCGCGGGCGAGTTCTTCGCGCAACAATTTTTCTATGATCGCGCCAGCTTCGGGCGCTGTGCGGACTTCCACCTCCTCACCCGCGCGCACAAGCGATACCCCGCGCCCCACAAGCTTTTCTTCAAGAGTTTTTAACCCTTCTTCTACCGCTTTTTTATCAACACCAAGAAGCTCCACGAGCCGCTTCACGCTCGTTGGCTCGGCTTTGAAAAAGAGAACGGACTCTAATTGTGCGTCTAATGTCATAGCATTTTAACTACTTAAGATTAACATAATTTTATCCACAATTCGTAACTTGCTTTTTGTATTCCACTCTGTTACCATTGTATTTACAAGTGGCTTCGGCCTTACCCCCGTAAGGGGGAGAAAGTCAAGAAAAGCCGTCAGAATAATTTTCTGGCGGCTTTTCGTATGCGATCAAACATATCTTTTTCAAGAAACCCTATCTTTTCAACTAAACGCCGCGTATCTACAACGCGAATTTGTGAAAGAATTGCCGACGCTTTTTTCCCTTGTATTTCTCCAACAGGAATACGAAGAATATGTTGGCGGAGTGATGTCGTCAGCGGTATAACCATGCAAGTATCGGCTCCAAACCCTCGAACAATAACAACCGGCCTAAGAAAAAACTTTCCGCTTCCATCTTGTTCGGAACCGATATTAACGCCAAGGCGACACCACCATATTTCACGGACGGTATACAAACGCGGCTGTTCTGCGTGCGTTCGTTTTTTATCTTTATTCCATAGGTCAAAATCTTTTTGCATACTTGGATTTATGTATACTCAGTCTTCCTGGAACCTTGCGACTTCCTTAGTTAAAAGATTTTGAAAATCGGCAACTTTATGTGCATCTAAATTTCTATAATTCGCTCGTATGTAGTTAGAGAAAGATAGCAACTCTTTATCTAATTTAGAGTCAGTCGGTTTTTCCCACACCGTCTCCCAGATTTCATCGTTGCACCAATCTTTTTTATCAAGATCAAGCCACTTTATATGTTCCACATTCTCGAATTTCCCGTTATTCAAGGCGATAGTATCCCATTCAGCTGTAATTTTTGCGCCATGTGACATTTCTTTTTTATCTTGTAGCACCTGCTTAAGCACGCGATGTCCTTTGTATGTATTGTCAAACGAAATAGATTCTCTGTCGTTCAGAGGTACGGATATAAAATACCCATTGACACTGTCTCCGTCGTCAATATTAATTTTCATATGTTTATCTACTGATATTTCGGAACGCCAACTTGTTCCGTCTCCATCAGTATATCGTCAAAATGCTTTTCTTGCGTTACGCGAATCGCGCCGCGCCGGATAAGTTCCAGCATTGCGAGAAAGCTCACGATAATTTCTTTCTTCGCCTTCGCGCCGAGCGCTCCGGCGAAATCGCGGAAGCCCAAACGCAGGCACGCCTGAATACGGCCGGTCAGACGCGCAATCGTCTCGTCCAATGAAAGCACTTTTTCCACAATAACTTTTGGAAGAACCGCCGCGCGCGGCAAGTTCATAAGAAGTGAGCGGAGCGTTTCCGAAAGCGACGCGAGTGTCGTTGACGGAGAAGTGGTAAAAAGCGGCGCGCGCTCGCGCGCCTCCAAAGAAAAGGAGATGCTTTTTCCGAAGCGTGTGCGAATCTTCCCCGCGTACCCGCGCACTTTCTGATACAACGCGAGGCGCGCTTGGAGTTCAGAAATATCGGTTTTCTCTTCTTCGGTCAATTCAAGCAAGGGCAAAAGCGACTTTGATTTGATTAAAAGAAGCGTTGAGGCAACCAAGATAAAACTTGCGCCTTCGGCCATAGGAAACTCCTCAAACTGTTTCGCGTACAAGATAAAATCATCGGCAACGGAAGCGAGCGATACATCGCTTACATGCAATTTCCGTTCTTCAATCAAATCCAAAAGCACATAAAGCGGTCCCTCAAACTTTTCATGCTTTACGGTAAATGCGGACATAAATATATAAAGTTATCCACTGGTATTATTTGACAGTAAATACGGTTCTGGTATACTTAATTGTATTAGGGCTTCGGCCTCCGAGACCCCGCCGCAAGGCGGGGTCGATTGTTATATAAATTTGCTAAATGCTATCTGCACTTTTTTAAATGCAGATTCAGGTATCATATCAACTTTACGCAATAATCTGTAAGTACTAATAACGCGGCTTTGAGTAAGCTTTATCCACACTGTCCCAAACTTAACTTTTACGGCACAATGAAATTCATCTTTCTTCTCTCTACTGGTTATCGGTAAAATAAGAAGGGTTTCCGTATTATAAACCCGAAGTACCAAAACCGGTCGTTCAAAATTATCGTGCTTTCCATCTGTTTCCGCTCCGATATTCGCTCCAAGCGCACACCACCACACCTCGCGTGGATGCGCGTATGCCATACCTGCTTGCATATGTATCTTCTTCTTTTCCCCGTTCCACTGATCAAAATCTTTATTCATTTTCCTCGATACTTAACTTAAAATCTTCAAATGATTTTTTCAATCTTTAACCCCAACTCTTTCAATTGTTCGGCGCGTGCCAAAGATGGGGCGTCCATCATTAAGTCCTTACCTTCGCCGGTTTTTGCAAAAGCAATTACCTCGCGAATGTTCGGTTCGTTTTGCAAAATCGCAATGATGCGGTCTAGCCCCCACGCAATGCCACCGTGCTCCGGTGCGCCGTAACGGTACGCTTCCAGCATATGCCCGAAATTCTTTTTGATATCTTCCGTCGGATAACCCATCACGCGAAACACAGCTTCAATCGTCTCGGGATTGTTTCCGCGGATGCTTCCTCCGCCTATTTCAAAACCGTTGAGCGCAATATCGTATTGTGTCGTCAAAATATCGGAAATCTGTTCACCCTTGAGAAGAAACTCGCGATGCTCGGGCTTCGGCGAAGAAAAGGGGTTGTGCGTGAATGTCCATTTTCCATCGTCCGTTTTCTCAAAGAATGGAAAATCAACCACCCAGCAGAAGGCAAGCAGATTCGGATCACTTTTGTCTTTACGCAAGTCCGGTTTATCGCTTTTGTACTTCTCCATCGCCTCGGCATACGAGAGGCGCGGAAACGGAATTTCTTGTATCTTTTTTTCCGGTGTGACTTTTTGCACCAGGTGAATGAGTGTGCGTTCAATAAACGCAATAACATCATCACGCTCAACATACGCCATTTCAAGGTCAAGTTGGGTAAATTCGGGCTGACGATCCCCGCGCGTGTCTTCGTCGCGGAAACAGCGCGCAATCTGGAAATACTTTTCAATACCGGCAATCATCAAAAGTTGTTTGTATTGTTGAGGCGACTGCGGAAGAGCGTAGAACTTTCCTTTATCTAGCCGCGCCGGCACGATAAAATCGCGCGCGCCTTCCGGCGTTGATTTGGTCAAAATCGGCGTTTCTATTTCCAAAAAACCTTCCGCGTCCAAAAAGTCGCGGAGTGTTTTTATAAAACGGTGCCGAAGCGCAAGATTCCCCTGCATGCGCGGGCGGCGCAGGTCAAGGTAACGGTATTTTAAGCGCGTTTCCTCGCCTATTTCCTTCCCTTCGCTCCGTACATCCAAAGGCGGCGTGTCAGCTTTATTTATAACAACTATATTCGTAATTTCTATCTCAATCTCGCCGTTCGGCTCATCTTTATTCACCATTTTCTCCGGCCGTTTGTTCACCTTCCCCGTCACTGCAATCACCCATTCCGGACGAATGGTAGCCGCGAGCTCATGCGCCTCCTTATGATTCGGAAGTGCAACCATCTGCACCTTGCCAGACATATCGCGTAAGTCAATAAAAATCAGCTTGCCGTGGTCGCGCCGCACATCCACAAATCCGGCAATCGTCGCCTCTTTGCCGACATGCTCTTTGAGGTCCTTAATATAGGTTCGATTTTTCATATTATTAGTAGAGTTTAACACCAATCTTTTCACGCACGAGGTCCATTTTCGTTTGTGCGAGCGCGCGGGTGCGCTCGCCTCCGTCTTTGAGAACTTTGAGCACAGCACCCGTGTCGCCGGCGATTGTCGCGCGCTTCGCGCGGAGCGGCGCGATGAAGTTTTTCATATCTGCAATCAGTGCTTCTTTGAGATCTTTATATTTTCCCGCTTTTTCTTCATATAATTTTTCCAATTCCTTTTCCGAACGGAAGAGCTTATGGATTTCATACACATTTTTCGGAACGCCACCAGATGAGTCCGTTACAATACTCATTGCTAATTTCTCTATATCGCTGTCTTCTGCAAAAAGCGGAATCGTATTGCCGTAACTCTTGCTCATCTTTTGCCCGTCAATGCCGGGTACAACCGCGACTTCTTTCATAATGTGCGCGTTTGGCAACTTAAATGTTTCTCCGTAAATACGGTTAAACTTTTCCGCAATATCGCGCGCAATTTCCACATGCTGTTTTTGGTCCGCGCCGACCGGCACCACATCCGTATCGTAAAGCAAAATATCCGCCGCCATAAGTACGGGGTAATTGAAAAGTCCGACACTCGCCTCTTTCTTTTTCGCCACGGCATCTTTGTACGCATGCGCGCGCTCTAGATATGGGACCGTAACGAGACAGTCAAAAATCCAAGCAAGTTCTGCGTGTTCAGGAATATCTGACTGTTTGTAAAGCAATACTTTTTCCGGATCCAATCCGATCGCAAGATAATCAATTGCGACATCGAGCGTATTTTGCTTCAATTCCTCGGAATTTTGTACAGTTGTTAAGGCGTGATAATCAGGAATAAAAAAGAAGCATTCGTATTCATTTTGTAATTCCACGAATTGACGCATCGCTCCAAAATAGTTGCCAATGTGGGGCCTCCCAGTAGGTTTAATACCAGAAAGAAGTATTTTTTTCATAACAACAGTATAACACCCGATGTTGATTGGCTTCAAACATCGGGTGTTTATCACTTCGCAAGTTCTTGCCACAACTCTGCGCTAAGCGCCATACCGCGTTTGAAATTGGCGAGCTCAAACTTTTCGTTCGGGGAGTGCGCGTTGTCGTCGGGGAGCGCGAAGCCAATAAGCAAACTGTGAAGTCCGAGAATTTTCTGAAAATCAGTTACTACGGGAATAGAACCGCCCTCGCGTATGAAGCGCGGCGGCGCGCCGAATACGCGTTTTATTGCGCGCTCTGCGGCGCGCACCGCGCCACTTTTCGGCTCAAACAAATACGGCTCGGCGCCGTGTCCGCTTTTTATTTCCATCGTAACGGACTTCGGGCAATGCGCAACTAGGTGTTTCCTCACCGCCGCAATAACGGCCGATGGCTTCTGATCCGGCACAAGCCGCATCGTGAGTTTCGCGGAGGCGCGCGCCGGTACGATAGTTTTTGAACCGACACCCTGATATCCGCTTGTGAGCCCGTTTATTTCAATCGTCGGGCGCGTTGTCGTATGTTCAATGTGGTTAAAACCTTTTTCACCAAACAGGCACGGCACTTTGAGAAAATCTCGATAGAACTCAGCATCGTTTTCGCCTCCGTGTTGCAAACGCGCCCGCTCCGCAGGCGTGAGCACGCACACGCCATCGTAAAATCCGCGCACCAAAATCTTTCCTGTTTTCTTGTCTCGGAGCGTTGCAAGAAGGTGTGCGAGCGCCATCGCCGGATTTTCAATTGAGCCGCCGTATGAGCCGGAGTGTACATCGCGGTCTGCGCCGAAAAGTGTAACCTCAAGCGCAGCAATGCCGCGGAGCGCGTAGGTAATCGCCGGCGTTTTAAGCGACGGCATATTGGTATCGGAAATGACGACACCGTCCGCCGCGAGCATTTTCTTGTTCTTCTGTAAAAACAGCGCTAAGTTAGAACTTCCTACTTCCTCCTCGCCTTCAATGACAAAGGTAATGTCGCATGGAAGCGACGTGCCTGTTTTCAAGTACGCTTCAATGGCTTTGAGATGCGCGAAATGCTGGCCTTTGTTGTCGGACGCGCCGCGCGCAAAGAGCTTGCCTTTGCGGACTGTTGGCACAAATGGCGGGGTTTTCCAAAGCTCAAGCGGCTCCGGTGGCTGGACATCGTAGTGGCCATACACGAGGTAATGAGGTCTGTTTCTCGCATCTTTTTTAGTTGTAGCGACCAGTATGGGATTTCCGGCGGTAGAATAAAGTGTTGCGGAAAGCCCGATACGGCGGCAGTGCGCGAGAAGCCACTCCGCGCATTTTTGTATTTCCTTTTTGTTTCCACTCGCCGATACGCTTGCAAGCGAAATATACTCCTTTAGTTCCTCAAGGAATCGCGGATATTCTTTTTTGAGATACGCGCGTACTTTTTGCATAATTGATTTTTTATATAGTATCTTAATTGTAAGTAACCCCGACGCTTTGGATAAAAATCCAAAGGTCGGGGGTGAACTATCTCCTCGCCTCTACTGAAAATGCGGGTCCGTTCGCGTCCACCATCGCATCCAAATCTTGATGTCTTTTGGTTTTCCGTTTCGCGCAAAAGATATGCGGAGTTTTCGAGGTTTTTCGGTATTTCGCCGAACTCCTGAACCGTTATTTTTTACTTTCATTTCTACTCCTTTCGTTGTTGATTTTGGTAAAGAGATATTTCAAAGAACAAAACAGCCCTCCGTTTTCTGGAGGGCTGATTGGTATTTTGCGTAAAATATATTTAGGAAGCACGCAACGCACAAATCAACTCTCCAGAGGAGGTCTTGCGAATAAGGTGCCAAAACATACGGTATGCTTTGTTGGTGCGTGTTGAATTCATAGTATTTCCATATACTATACTTACCAATTTTATTGTCAAGCGGGAGTGTGGAAAACTATTGCAACTAAAATTTATAGTGCTAGTATGCACGATGGATAAAAAGAGGAGTTTTTATGAGCAATGAAATCGGTGCGAAAGCGATAAGTATGGCGGAAGCATCTGCTTCTACGGGGAAGCGACCGGAACAGTTTCCAACAGACAAACGATGTGCGTGCGGCTGTGTGCTGTCGCGATACAACCCATACGACATTTGTAGCGCCTGCCAAAAGACACAACGAATGCGCGCAATCAAAAAAATCACGATGGCGACGCCTCGGAAAAACGGACATCTGTACTGGAGCGCATCTGTTATGGTTTTTGCAGAGCGCATACCATTACCGCAACATTCGCATGTTCGAGAAAGCTTGTTTGCTAAATAAGACCAAGCACTGAGACGGCGCAAAACGCCGTCTAATTTTTTTGCCGCAAAGACGCAATTTCAGACAAAATTATTCCTGCTTCTTTTTTATATTCTTTTTGATTATTCTCCGATAACAAAATCGGTGTGCCGAACACAACAACAATGTGCCTTCGGCGCAAAAAGAAATCGCCAAAAGTCATATTGAAATTGCCAGAAATATGAACGGGAACAACAGGGCAGCCAGTACAGTGCGCAAGATACGCGACGCCTCCGTGCACTTCAGTTCCCATGTTTCCATTGCGCGTCTTCCGTCCTTCCGGAAAAATGAGAACGCTTCCGCCTTTTTCAAGAATCTTAATATGTGCCGCGAGCGACTGTTCGTAATCGCGTGAGCCGGAAATCGCCGCGTGCGCACCCCACATTTTAAAAAAGAATCCACCGTACAACAATTGACGCCATCCGCTCGTTTTGTAAAACTCGCGCGGACGCGACACATAAAATATCGGCAAGAGCGGAGAGAAAAACGGGAGCGACGCCGGCACGACAATCGCGTCCAGTTCGCTTGAATGATTCGCCGCGAAAATCATTCCTCTTTTAGCAATAATATACGGCCGTATCTTATTGCTAACATGTAAATTTTCAAGACCGCGCACCTCAAACCGGCAAAACAAAAACAAAACGGCGCGCGTTGCGTTCCAGATTGCTTTTTGCAATATAAGCGGAGAAATAAAGAAAAATTGGTTCATATATACCCCCAAGAGGAATTGAACCGCTATCTCAAGCTTCGGAGGCTTGCGCTCTATCCGTTGAGCTATGGGGGCGAGATTCTATTATATCCCCTCTTTCTTGAGTTCTTCAACCAAGTGTTTTGCGCTTTTGGAGAGTTTGTTCGGCAAGTCAATTTTGATTTTAATCATAAGGTCGCCGCGTTTGCCGCCTGACACCGGCACGCCCTTTCCGCGTACGCGCAAAATTTCTCCGTGTGTGATTCCCTCAGGAATCTTGACTGTCATATCGCCGTCCAATGTTTTCAGTGCATATTCTCCACCGAGGAGCGCAGTAGATAGTTTAATAGGAAATTCAGTAACAAGGTTCGCGCCTTCTTTTCGGAAGAGCGGATGTTTACTCACATGTATTTTGATGTACAAGTCCCCCGCCGTGCCGCCAGCTACAGCTTCGCCCGCACCTGTCATACGGACTACCTCTCCGTCTTCAATTCCTGCAGGAATACGGACAGAGATCTCTTCTTGCTTTTTCATTACTCCGTGCCCATGACAGGTCGCGCACTTTTCTGCCGGAATCTGCCCCTTGCCGCGACACGCGGTGCATGGGCGAACGCTTTGCATAGAGCCGAAAAATGAGCGACGCGTCTCGCGCACCTGCCCTTTACCGTTACAGGTGTCGCATGTCTTTTCACCAGCTTCTGACTTTCCGCCCGAGCCTTTACAGGTGCCACACAATGCGGTTTTCGCAATCAAGACGCGCCGCTCGGCGCCAAACACTGCTTCGGGAAATGCAAGCTCGACATCAATGGAAATGTCGCGCCCGCGTGTTGCTTGCCGTGAGCTTGTCGAACGTCCTCCAAAGACATCGCCAAACATATCTCCCAAATCAAACTCCACATTCATTCCGTTCGCGCCGCCAAACCCCGCGCGTTTTACAAAATCGGAAAAATCAAACCCTTCGAACCCGGCACCGAATGGCGCACCGCCGCCGTTCGGCGCCGCACCTTCGGAAAACACCCTGCCGTACGCGTCGTACTCGGCGCGCTTTTTGTCGTCCGAGAGCACGCTGTATGCCTCGCTTGCTTCCTTAAACCTCTTCTCATCCCCGCCTTTTTTGTCGGGGTGAAATTTATGCGCCAAATTCCTGAACGCCTTTTTTATATCGTCTTTTGAAGCCGCCTTATTAACCCCAAGTGTATCGTAATAGTTATGAGCCATACGGGCATACTATCACTTTTATTTAGTTTCCGCATCCCTTACATTCCCTTCCGGTCCTTTGTCGTCTTTTTTCTGTCCAGCATTCTCTTGCCCCGTCTTCGCCATAATTTCCCCTATTTTCTGAAGTTCTCCTGAGAGATTTTGCGTTGCGGTTTTTATTTGGGCAACATCCGTGCCTTTGTTCGCGGTCTTGAGATCGGAGATTTTATCTTCAATTGTTTTCCGTGTCTCAGCCGGCACTTTCTCCCCCGCATCCTTCATAGACTTTTCAGCCGTGTAAACGAGCTGTTCCGATAGATTTTTCGCTTCCGCGAACTCGCGCTTCTTTTCGTCATCAGCCGCGTGCGCCTCGGCTTCTTTCGTCATCCGTTCAATATCCGCTTTTGACAGCGTTGAGCGCGCTTCAATGCGAATGGATTGCTCCTTGCCGCTCGTCTTGTCTCTCGCCTTCACCGACAAAATGCCGTTCACATCCACATCAAACGACACTTCCACCTGCGGCATCCCGCGCGGCGCGGGCGGAATACCCTCCAAGTTAAATTCGCCGAGCATTTTATTGTCAGAAAACATTGGCCGCTCCCCCTGACACACGCGAATGGTTACCGCGGTTTGGTTGTCCGCCGCCGTTGAAAAAACCTGCGATTTCGTAACCGGAATCGTGGTGTTGCGCTCTACAAGCTTGGTCGCCACCCCGCCCAAGGTCTCTAGCCCAAACGAAAGCGGAATAACATCAAGCAAAAGCACATCCTTAACATCCCCGCCCAAGATGCCGCCCTGAATCGCGGCGCCTATCGCTACCACTTCGTCTGGGTTCACGCCCATATGCGGCTCCCGTTTGAAAAACTCTTTCACCGCTTTCTGTATGGCAGGCATTCTGGTCTGACCGCCGACCATTACCACTTCGTTGATATCTCCTATCTTAAAAGGGGATGCTTCAATCGCGCGTTTCGTAATTGTCATCGCGCGCGCAACAAATTCTTGCGTTAGTTCTTCAAGCTTTGCGCGGGATAATTTTAGCACCAAGTGTTTTGGTCCTTCCGCGCCAGAAGAAATGAACGGCAAGTTGATTTCGCTTTCAAGCGCTGTTGAAAGCTCAATCTTTGCTTTTTCCGCCGCTTCCTCAAGCCGTTGGAGCGCCAATGCGTCTTTCCGTACATCAATGCCCTCTTGCTTCTTGAATTCATCTGCAATGTAGCCGATAATTTTTTGGTCAATGTCATGCCCGCCTAAGTGCGAGTCGCCATCGGTTGCTTTCACTTCAATTAAGTCGTCCGAAACCTCCAACACCGAAATGTCGAAAGTGCCGCCGCCAAAATCAAACACCGCGATTTTTTCGTTCTTCTTTTTGTTAAAGCCGTAGGCGAGCGCCGCCGCTGTCGGCTCATTGATGATGCGCTTTACATCAAGCCCGGCTATTTTACCCGCGTCTTTGGTTGCCTGCCGTTGGCTGTCGTTGAAATACGCCGGCACGGTAATGACCGCCTCGGTAATCGGCTCGCCAAGCCGCGCTTCCGCATCAGCTTTGAGTTTTGCAAGAATTTTTGCGGAGATCTCTTCAGGTCGTTCCCATTTATCGCCTAGTTTTACTTCAATACCGCCATTTATTGCCTTACGCACTTCATACGGCACGGTTTTAATATCTTTTTGCGCAGCTGGATCGTCAAAGGAGTGCCCGATGAATCGTTTGATGGTATAAACGGTATTTTTCGGGTTCGTAACGGCTTGACGCTTCGCGAGTAACCCTGCGAGCCGCTCGCCGGTTTTTGAAAGCGCGACAATAGAGGGGGTTGTGCGTGCGCCTTCGCTATTTTCAATAATTCTTGGTACACCACCTTCCACTACTGCCATTGCGGAGTAAGTCGTCCCGAGATCAATGCCTAAGATTTTGGACATAATATTTTAGTGACTTAATATTTATTTTTTATATTCTCCGATTCTAACTTTCGCCGGTTCAAGTATCTTACCATTGATTGCAAAACCTTTCTCTACAACCTCGCGTACGGTATGGTCTTGCGATTGCTCAACGACAGATACAACGCCGATACTCGCGTGCTTGTTTCCGTCAAACACATCGCCAATTTTTGGATCAATCGCTTCTACTCCCGCTTTTTGAAGCGCGACGCGAAACTGCGCGTAAATGTGTTCAATGCCCACGCGCCAGTTTTTGTCCACCTTTTCCCACACTTCTTTGTTGCTCATCGCCCGCTCAAAATTCTGGAATACCGGCAAAAGCTCCGCGACAAACGCTTCATTTGCAAACTTCACAAACGCGGCGCGCGCCTTCTCCTCGTCTTTGCGCGTATTGATAAAATCCGCCTTCGCCCGCTGCCACCCCGCGAGGTACTCCTCGCGTTCTTTCCGACACGCAGACAGTTCCCCTTTCAGTTTTTTAATCGCCTCCGCCGGGTCCTTTACATTGTCCGCATCTGTTTCGGGTTCAATAGTTATGTCTTTTTCTTCTGTATCCATAATTATCTCTTGGACCATTGAGGAGCTTTTCTTGCCTTCTTCAACCCGAACTTGCGGCGTTCTTTTGCCCGCGGGTCGCGTTTGAGGAATCCGGCTTTTTTGAGTTTCTTGCGGAGTTCCGGTTCTACTTCAATAAGCGCACGCGCAATGCCGTGCCGCACCGCTTCCGCTTGCGAGGAAAGCCCTCCCCCTTTTACATGCGCCGATACGCCGTAGTGTTCCTTTGCCGGCTCATGCAACACAAACACATCGCGCGCGACACGGCGTTGTTCCGCTGTTTTGAAATACTCGTCAAATGTTTGGTCTCCGACGACAAAGGTGCCCATTGCCCCTTTTAGCAAGCGCACGCGCGCCGCCGCCGTCTTGCGGCGGCCGATTGCCTCAATATATTCATGGCTCGCTATATCTTTTGTTTTTTCTTTTAGAACCATATTATTCTTTGATGGTGAGATTTTTGATAATCCGCGCGCGGAGCTTGTTTTTCGGAAGCATTCCGTACACCGCGCGTTGTACAACGATACCGACCCCGCGGCGTGCGATGAGTTTGCCTAATGTTTCCTCTTTTAACCCGCTTGGGTAGCCCGAGTAGCGTTGGTACACTTTCTCTTTCTGCTTTTTCTCCGTCATAAAGATCTTCCCCGCGTTTTCTATAACCACGAGCTCTTTCGGCTCCTCATTTCGCGCAAAGCTCGGGTTTGCCTTGCCGCGCAAAATATGCGCAACTTCGGTTGCAAGACGCCCCAATTTCTTTCCGTCTGCGTTTACGGTGTGATTCATACAAATTCTATAACTGCCCGCTTTGCGCCGTCGCTTTTGCGGAAGCCAGTTTTTACGATGCGCGTATAACCGCCCGCGCGCTTCTCGTATTTCTTGCCGATGTTTTTGAAAAGCAAGTCCGCACCGTCAACGCTGCCCATGCGGCGCGATGTGTGACGGCGCGCTGCAATCGTTCCAGTCTTCGCATGAGTAACAAGACGCTCGATAAATGGTCGAAGCGCCTTCGCACGCGCCTCGGTCGTCTCAATCCTTCCGTACCGCGCGAGCGAGCGCGCGAGCGAGCGCATAAATGCCGTGCGCACCTTGCGCACCCGCCCAAACTTTTTGTTACGATTGCCGTGCTTCATATATTTACTTCAAGGTGATCCCGAAATTACCGAGCATTTTCTTGACCTCTTGCACACCCTTGCTGCCGAGCCCGTCAATATCCAAAATGTCTTCCTCTTTTTTGCGTACTAAACCGCCAACCGTGCGAATGCCGGAATTTGAAAGCGCGAGTTTCGTACGCGTGGAGAGGTCAAGAGTATCCATACGCGTTTTGAGCACCTCTGGGTCAATGTCGCGACGCGGTTCTTTCACAACCTTTGCGGCTTCTATTTTTACCGGCGCCTCTTCTTCGCGGAATCCGACCACGGCGCGCAGTTGGTCAATCATAATCTGGATTGATTTCTCAAGCGCTTGGTGCGGCGATACCGTACCGTCCGTTTCAATCGTAAAACGGAGGCGATTGAAATCGGTTCGTTCTCCGACGCGCATATTTTCTACTTCATAATTGACGCGCCGCACCGGCGTGAATATCGCATCAAGCGCAATCGCGCCTATCTCTACGCGCTCTTTTTGCACCATTTCTTTCGGTACATAGCCGAGACCTTTTTCTACACGCGCCTCAATATCAAGCAGAGTCCCTTTTCCGGAAATAGATGCGATCACTTGTTCTGGATTCAGCACAAATACTTGCCCAGGACACTCAAACGATTCTGCCGTTACTTCTTTAGGACCCTTTACTTTAAGCAAAATTGTTTGCGGTTCGTCGGTCGTCAGGTTGAAACGCACACGCTTTAAATTGAGAATAATTGAAATCACATCTTCTTTCACCCCCTCAATGGTTGAAAATTCGTGGGAAGCGCCAGCAACTTTCACCGAGGTGATCGCCGCGCCAGGAAGTGATGATAGAATAATCCGTCTGAGTGAATTGCCGAGCGTGTGCCCGTAGCCCGGGTAAAGGCCGTCTATTTCATACGAACCGACATTGGCGTTTTCCTTTATAATGCGCGGCTTTGATGGTAGAACGATAGTTTGCATATGTAGTGGTGCGTTATTAAAAAATATAAAACAAATATAACACAGGCGCGCCTTTTTTGCAAAAGGCGCGCCCAACTTCCCTAACGGCGATAAAACTCAAGCACGGAGTCAACTTGAAACGGCACCTCTTCGCGACGAAGCTTTGGGGCTCCAGAAAGAATGATAGTACGCTTTTCTTTGTCGTACGAAATCCACTGTGGTGCAATTTTCATCTCCTTCTCTTCAGGCCAGAGTTTCTTTTGCGCACTAGCGGCGCGCACCGAGATAATGTCTCCTGTAAAAATAGCGCGTGATGGAATGGTGCTTCTGCGTCCGTTTACAGTAAGGTGGCCGTGAGACACGAGCTGGCGCGCCGCGCGCCGCGTTTGCGCAAGACCCGCGCGGTATGCAATATTGTCTAACCGTATTTCAAGTGCATTCAGGAGCGCATCAGCCGCCGCTCCTTTTTTAAGGAGCGCGGCGCGTGCGTAGGTGCGAATTTGGCGATCTCCCAAGCCATAGAAGAAACGCGCCTTCTGCTTTTCTGCAAGTTGCACGCCGTAGTCGCTTCGCGCGCGCACACGCTTGCCCTCGCGTTGCCCTTCGCGCAAAGCGAACTTTTGCGTGCTCGTTTTTTCAAACAGTTCCGGGCCGTAGCGCCGCGCGATTTTGTATCGGGGTCCTAATTGCATATTTTAATATTTAAAAATTAAACTCTGCGGGGCTTCTTTGGGCGCGGACCGTTAAACGGCACCGGCGTTACATCTTTAATGCTTTTAATCATAATGCCTTTTGACATAAAACCGCGAATGGCGGACTCGCGTCCTGAACCAACACCACGCACCACAACCGACACTTCTTTCATACCCATAAGTAATCCCTTAGCACCGAGGGTCTCGCCCACTTTCGCGGCGGCAAACGGGGTACCCTTTTTCGCACCTTGAAAACCAAGTGCGCCGGACGAAGAAAATGCAACAACATTTCCCTTATCATCGGCGAGCGTCAATGAGGTGTTGTTGTAGGATGCGCGCACGGTAAGAATACCGCTCTCAATTTTCTTTTTTGAGCGCGCGGCGGAAGCTGCCCCTCCAGCCGCTTCAGCACCAGCCTCTCCTTTGGTTATGATTCGTTTTTTTCCCATATAATTACTTCTTTTCTACTGCTTTGCGTCCGGTGCCCATCGTCTTGCGCACATTGCCGCGGCGCGTGCGCGAGTTGGTCTTTGTGCGCTGGCCGCGCGACGGAAGAGAGCGTGCGTGCCGTGTTCCTCGGTACGCTTTAATATCTTTCAAACGCTTGATGTTTCCTGCGACCGCGCGCTTCAAATCGCCTTCAAGCGTCCGCTTCTCTATCTCGACACGAACGGCCTGCTCTTCTGCGGCAGTTAATTCAGCGGGCTTTTTCGCCGGATCGACGCCAACTTGCAATAAAATTGCGCGCGCGTTTGAGCGGCCGATTCCGTAGAGAATCGGCAAGCCGAATTCAAGCTGTTTATTTTCCGGAATGGTAATGCCTTTGATACGCATAAAATTATCCTTGGCGCTGTTTGTGTCTAGGGTTGCCCGTGCACACAATAAAAACGCGTCCGCGCCTGCGGACTACTGAACACTTCGGACACCGGACTTTTACTGATGCTTTTACATTCATAGGCGCTTCACAATCCTACCCTTGCCGCCGTAGCGGTCAAGTTCAACTTCAACTTTGTCTCCGATAAGAACGCGAATCCGATGCAAACGCATTCTGCCCGCCAAATACGCGAGCACGAGCTTCTCCGGCTCCGTTTCAACGCGGAAAAGCGCGTCAGGCAACGCCTCAACGACTCTCCCGTTCACCTTCATCGGCTTTTCAGCTGTTCCCATCTGCATTACAAAGATAGCAAAATAATTAAATACGGTCAAGGGCTTGCTTTTTCTTGCACCTTAACGACCACCGAAATCTTTTTTATGTTGTCGGGAAAGGCCTTTTTCCAAAATGGGCGAATGACTACTTGCGAACGCTCAATTGCCGGGTACGACGCAAGCACCGACACTGTTTCGCTTTTCAGTTTTCCGGCGAGGTCTTGCTTCAAGCGTTCTTCGTCCAATTTCCAGACAATCGTGCCTGTACCGCGAAGCCCGAAAAGCACTCTTCCGTCAGGGTTCTTTCCAAAATCAGCTTTGCTTAAGAATTCAAATGACAATCCTTCTAATTTAGAAAATTCCACCGGTGCGTTGTCGTAGCGCAAGAGCGCGCGCCGCGCAATGTACGACGCGAGTGCATCGCGCTTAAATACAAACGCCGTTAGTGTGCCACGCTCCGTTACCGACACCTTCTTGTCCGCGGTCTCCTGCTCCGCCTCTGAAGTTGCCTTAAACGCATACCCGCCCGCGAGCATAATAGAGTCAGCTGGTATTTTTTCCACTACCTCAGCGGCAAGTTTTGCTTCCAACGCTTTGCGGAGCGTTGCGCGCGAAGCACTTACTTTTTCCGGCGAAACAAATGGAGCCACGCCGACGAAACCGCCGCTCATAGCAACTTTAGAGCGCGCGTAAAATCCGGCATACCGCTCGGCGCTGCTTTTGAACCCGGGAACGGTGAAATCGGACAGGCCTATGTTGTACTCCGTGCCGACACGGTCTGCATACACACTTGTTTCAATACTCCCAGGAAGCGTTTTCCCACCCGACACGATTTTTCCAGGAACAATGATTGATTCAGGAATTCGGAAAATTAATCCATTCGTAGTTTCAAAGCGTGTGTTTTTTATAAGGCGCTGCGGAGCGCTTGAGAAGTTATTGTAAATAACAATTGTGCCGACTGCCTTCCGTTCAACGCGCTTGCTCCCTTCTGGCTCAAGCGACACGGACTCAACGCCTTCTACAACGCTTGGATCGTACGGAACATAAGCGCCGACTGTTGTAGTGGCGGTAATTGCCGTTCCTTCAATAGACACATCAACCGGAACTGACTTGAGCGTTACCGTTACAGTCGCGCCGCTCACAGCGATACCAACCGCGAGCGCGAGTCCGACAAGCGCCGCAGCGACAACACCCCAGAGCAAAAGCAGGGCGCGATTGCCGCCGCCGCGCGGCGGCGCAATGCGAATTGGCGCTTCGTTTTCAATTACATCTTCCTCTCCGCTCTCATCTTGTGTAGAGCGGTATCTATACGAACGAGCCGGCACAGGAATACTACGCACAGAACGGCGAGCGCCAGGCGGGGTAACATCACTGACAACTTGCTTTGGCATATTTATTTAGTATAGCACGGCAAAAAATACAAACTGTTAGTTGTTCACATCTTTTTCTCATTTTCGTAGAGCGCGACAAACGCCGATTCGCCGGAAAGATATGTGTCTGGCGTTGCCGCGCGCGCGAACTGAATTGAGTTAGCAAAAGCTCCCGCGCCAAAAACCGAAAATGCCATATTAAGCGCTGTTTCTCCCGCATCAAAAAACGGCAAGCGGAACACCGCATCAAAAAACGGAAGAGTGTGTTCGTCGGCGAGCAATGTGGCGCGCGCTGGCGCAAACCCCGCTTTTATTTTTGGCAAAAGCGCCGCCGCGAGCGCGCGGCGGAAGCGTTCTCCGGCTATGGCGCGCGCATGTTCTACAGTCGCGCGACGCTGTTCCGTAAGCGATGTAAAAGAGGCGGCACGCAAAAATGATTCTGCGGAAGACGTTGAACTGAATGCGTCGTCGTTCCACGCTGCGCGCGCCGCAGTCCGTATTCCAAATGGAATTGAAATCACTTCTTGCAGCAAATTATTGCGCTCAATGCATGCTTCCGTAGCTTCGCTTCCGGCGCACACAGTCAGTACATCTCCTTGTCCGTGTGCAGACGCAGAAAGCGCTCCAGCGCATGCCGCCGCCGCACCGTGCCATTCGCGCGGCGAATGCGAGAGTGAATCAAGCGCATTTCCAAACCTAGTAATTGCGTTTTCAGGTGCGAAACTTTCAAGTAGAGTTAGTTCTAGCGTACGAGCTTCCTTACCAACCGCAGAAGCTACCGTGTAACCATTGACACGGAACTCGATGATTTTCTTTTCAACAACGCGCACCGATTCAGCGACTTCGCGGTGCGCGTTGTTGAAGTTTTCCGTAATCCCTTTCTCCGTTTCTTGAATCACCGAAGCAATCGTGTCTGGAGTCAGTTTTGTTATTTCTGGAAAATCAACGCGCACTGATCGAGTTTTTGAGACAACCCACGGTGCGTGCAGAAAAATATGAGCGCACACCGTTCCCGCAAGATCCGTACGATGCGTTTGAAATAAGCGTGCGCAAAGCGCCGTGAGCGCATGGAGCGTCGCCGAGAAAAAATGCTTCGGCTCAAGGCGCGGCGCGAGCGCAATTGGCGCGCGCAAAGTAAAAAGAAGCGTCGGCTTTGCGTTTGGAAACACGGCAACCACGCCAACGCCAACGCTGTCGCTTGCAATATCAATAATTAAAAACTTCTTTCCGTGCATGCCCAACGAGAACCATTTCATGCGCACATTATAACATACCACTATTCAAGTGTTGCTTTTATGCGGCGCACACCGGCGGAGACCGCTTCTTCTTTTGCAATCTTGAATGTGCCGAGCACGCCAGTGTTTGCGATATGGGGGCCACCACAGAACTCTTTTGAGTATGCCGTATCAAGCGAGCTCCCAACATAATGAACGAGTACTTCGTCTGGATACTTTTCGTCAAAAAAGTGCAGAGCGCCTGTTTTCTTCGCCTCCGAAAGCGGCAAAATGACTTTTTGTACCGGTAGACCCTCTTTTATTTTCTCATTCACTATTTCTTCAACTCTCTTCTTTTCTTCGTCCGTCATCTTACGCGGAAATGCAAAATCAAAACGCAAACGCTCGGGCGTAATGTTCGACCCTTTCTGCTGCACCTCATTTCCCAATACATCCCGAAGCGCCTGATGCAACAAGTGCGTCGCCGTGTGGTATTTCACCGACATCTCGCTTGTGTCCGCAAGCCCGCCCTTGAACTTTTTCTCCGCTCCGGCACGGGAAATTTCTTTGTGTTTCTCAAATGCTTTTTCAAACTCTTTTGTATCAACCGCGACTCCTTTTTCTTTCGCCAACTCTCTCGTCAGTTCAAGCGGAAAGCCGTATGAAGTAAAAAGAACAAACGGGTCTGTCCCCTTTTCAAACTCTTTAAGTCCCGCCGTGAGTGTCTTTCTGAATCGCGTCTCTTCATCTTTAAATCTGTCAGAAATTTTCGTACCGATACGGTCGGCATGTAAAACCGCGCGGCGAATAAGCCGGCGGAGCACATATCCGCGGCCGATATTAGACGGTTCCACCCCTTCTTGAATGAGCGCTTCGGCGGCGCGTGTGTGGTCGGCGACAATCCGCTCGCTTCTGCTTACTGGGTGAGTTGGAAATGCATCCGTCTCGTACACGCTTTCTTTTTTTTGCAGAATCGCCGCGAGGCGTTCAAGGCCCATGCCGGTGTCAATTCCCAAAAACGGGAGCTTCGTGAGCTTTGCCTCACCTTTATCCAACTGCTCGCGCGAGCCGTTGCAAAAATATTCGTTAAAGACGATATTCCAAATCTCCACATCTTTTCCGTTCGCGTCTTTGCAATAAATTTCGGTTGTTGGTCCACACGGTCCTGCGTTGCCCGTCGGACCCCAAAATACATCTGCACCTTCTTCGCGGACATCAACGACGCCAAGCGATTTCCAGTTTTCTTTTGATTTTTCGTCGCGCGGGACATTCTCGCTTCCTTTATAAACAGTTACATAGGAAATAGAAAGTTCTAATTCTTTGGTGATAAACTCATGCGCATACGCAATCGCTTCCTTTCTCACGTAGCCGCCAAAACTAAAGTTTCCAAGCATCTCAAAGAAAGTAAGATGTGTTGCATCACCAACTTCGTCTATATCCGAAGTGCGAATACACTTCTGTATAGATACGGCATTTTTTGAACCAAAATCTTTTAGTGCATCTTTCTCACCGGTGTAATACGGTTTGAATTGCTGCATTCCCGCAGTCGTAAAAAGCACAGACGGGTCGTTCTCCGGCACAAGCGGCGCGCTCGTGACAATGGTATGTCCCCGCGCCTCAAAAAACTTTAGAAACCTTTGTCGGACTTCGTTTACGGTCATTTACTTATCTTAACGCAGTTTTATACATTAAAACAGCGTTGGTTTCTCATTTATGTTTTCTTTTTTTATTTTTTCTTGTGCCATCTTCTGTGACGAGACATCGGCGACGGCTTTACGGTAAGTGCAATAATCGCAGTGTTCTGCCGAAGTCGGAAGCGCATCGGAATCAAGACATTTTTTAATTTCAAGAAGAGTTGGCTCCACCCAGTCCGTCTTTCCAATATAAGAAATAACTTTCACATCAAACTCAAGCCGCGCGTCAAACGCCACGCGGTCGGTCTTGCCGTTCACATACACAAAATAGCCGGTGTCGGAAACCTTAAATCCATTTTGCCGAAAGAGCCATTGATACACTTCCATCTGCCGTTTGTAGCCGTCTTGCCATTCTGCATCCAAACTCACCTCGCCGTCTTTCGCCGTCGCTTTGTAATCAACCACAATCAGCTCGCCATTCGGGCGCACCCACACATCATCTACACCGCCGCGCACGAGAAAACCAGTGGGTGCGTGGCGGATACTGACACCTGCGCGAAGCGAATCCCGCCACTCCTCTATTTTCGTATGCTGAAGTGGTACGGCATCAATTCCGTATTCTTTCATAAGTGGGTGTACCGTTTTTTTAATGCGATGCGCGTCAAATTCCTTTTTCAAGAGTTTATCAACTGCGCTATTCAATGAGAACGGAAACCCAGGCGGCCGCGCCACGCCCAATTTATTGTCCGTATAAAAACACCGCGGACATTCCAAAAACAAATCTATCTTGGAACGCGACAATTTCCAATTCGGTCCCCCATAATTCCACTCCGCCCGTCTGTGCGGTTTGTAGTAGTCAGACATAATTCGGGTGCGGATACACACCGCTTTCTATAATCATATCGTGGAGGTTGCCTTTTGCGGGGTAATTCCACCCGATAAGCGCGGCGCCCGCGCACGCGCTATATTCAATCGCCTTGTCCGTAAAATGCGTGTTGGTAATCAGAAGCCCTTTCGTTAATGCGCGTGCTTTCCCTCCATACGAAAACTGCTGGCTATATAAGTCGTCAAAACGCGCCTTTACATAGAGCGCCACCTTCACATCCGACTTCATTCCAAACTCGTGATGGAACTTCGCCTCCGCCATAAGCAATGTGTCCCCCTTCCACGCCACGACATCCATTTCGTGGCTCGTACATTTCCCTTGCACAATCTGGTCAGTCATTGTCTCAAACCCCTGCGCTTTAAAAATATCCGACACAAAATGCTCAAAAGGAAATCCGGTTGGGCCAAGCTCAGCCATCGCGCGCTTCAGCGAATAGCGCGTTGCAATCGGCTGTTCAAATTTGCGCAAAAGCTCAAACGCGTGGTGATAAATGTCGCCCGTGCTCATCCCGCTCCGCACTTCGCCGCCAATATGACGCACAATCTTCTCACGCACTTCCTCGGAGGCGCCAGCTTTCAAGAGTGATGCATGCAGTTTTTTTGTCTCAAACGCTTGCCGCGTTCCGTCCGACTTCACGACAAATATTTCATTTGACATCACTTTATTATACCACCACCAAGCATTACCTCGCCATCACCAAGCGACTTTGCTCGGGGCAAGTACAACACGAGCGACTGGCCGGGCGCGACGGTCTGTGGCGCATCAAAAACCACCCTCGCCTTTTTGATTGACATCGGATGTCTATCAAAAATACGGCAAGGGATAAGCGGAGCTCGGTAGCGCATACGCGCGAGATATTTCTCTCCGATTGCTGGAACGCCGGATATCCAGTTGCAATCGGCGATAGCGACTTCGCTTTTTGCATGCGACAATTCTCCAGCACTATTTTTCTGCGAAATCGTTACCGTATTCTTTTTAATATCTTTGGAAACAACATACCCGCCGGCGAGCCGCTCGCCGATCGTGTAAAACGCCGCGCCGTTATGTTTTTCGATAATGTTCCCGCTTTCGTTCTCAACGGTTCCCTCTTTCTGTGTAATGTAGTGCGATAAAAATTCTTTCATATCCACTTTCCCTACAAAACATAATCCTTGACTATCTTTTTTGTCCGCAGTGATCAGCCTAAACTTTTTCGCCAATTTTCTCACTTCCGGTTTTTTCATTCCACCAACCGGAAACAAAATATGCGGAAGTTGTTCTTGTTTTATTTGCCACAAGAAATATGACTGATCTTTGTTGGTGTCGCTTCCCGCAAGTAATTGGTTCGTATCTATGCGCGCATAGTGTCCGGTCGCGACAAAATCCGCCCCGTTCGCCAGCGCCCACTTGTAAAACCCCCCAAACTTAATGAAACGGTTGCACGCAACATCCGGATTCGGCGTTCGCCCTGTCTTGTATTCGCGAATCATATAATCCACCACTTCTTTTTTGTATTCTTTCTCAAGATTTAATTCCTTAAACGGAATACCGATCATGGCGCACACCCGCATTGCATCCAGTCGATCATCTTTCCAACTGCAATGAAAGAAATCGGGTTGCCAGACGCGAATAAAAACGCCGGTTACTTCATAACCGGCTTCTTTTAGGAGCGCCGCGGAAACCGACGAATCTACTCCGCCCGACAGACCAACGAATACTTTTAATTTCTTTGTCATACTGAAATTTCAAAAATCTTTTGGCGGGAAGAGAAACCGGATGCGAGTATGACTTGCCCGCGTGTAATGCCAAAGTGCTTGGCGAGCGCACGGGCGATTGCTTCGTTTGCCTTCCCTTCTCGTGGCGGCTCTTTGACACACACCACAAAACTACCATCTTCCGCCTTCACGACGGATTCCTCCCGCGCGCTCGGTTTTGCTTTGACGGAGATTCTCATACGACAAAATACTTCTCAACTTCTATCATCTGCTCGCCCTGCTCAACGATTTTCGAACTTTTGACTGGGCGGAGGAATATAAATATCCTACCGTGGTTTTAGATCAGATGAAAGGATTGCTGGCCAAGTACGAGAACCTGTAACCCCTGATTTCCCACTTGGTTGCCCTTGTGGCGAGCTTTGTACCGAAGGTAAGAGCTTTGCACCAATTGAGACACTGCCGAGCCGTAAAACCAAATTTGAGAGCGTGGGACGATTTGCTTAACTTAAACAATATTAAGCAAATTGCACCGAGTCATAATTGCTTAACTAGATTTAATTCAGCGACCAAATTGCATAGTTTAAGTACATCGCGAAACTGACCCAGAGAATATACGGCACAAGAAGCCACGCGGCCGGTTTAGATATTTTGGCAAAGGCGATGATCGTGGCGAGAATGGCGAGCCAGAGAAATACAATCTCAACAAGCGCACCG
>JAUYPY010000022.1 GCA_030697445.1 bacterium
CAGGCGTTTCAGCGCGGATGTGCAGGGTGCAAACACTGCAGTACCGATGGCGGTACTTGCAGATGGAGTGGTTCACATAATCGCTCCAGGATTGCGGCCACACATTGGTGCGCCGCAAGAAATTCGGTTTCTATCACTCACCAACTTTCCGCTTCAGATAAACGGAATGATTGAGTGAGAAAACACAACAGCCCAGACACAAGTCGGGGCTGTTTTTTTATTGTCAAAATGGGCACGCCACTCCTATCGTCCCACAAATCACCCGCACAATCCCCTTCGCGCCGAGCATCACTGCCATACCGAGCACTCCCCAAAGCATTACCCATCCGCCTTCTTTTCGTTTTTCTTCATTATCTAAGTTCATCAAGAACATATACACCCCCCACGCAAAGGTGAGCGAGGCGACCCCGAACATAAGGTAAATCAGGGGGTTTAGAATATTCTCCCCGATTTTGTTGATGAATGCGTTCACTCGTTCTTCGCTTAGAAGTTAAAGAAACCACCTTGAGCTGGTAGCGTTAGCCCAGTGGTAGCATCAACATCAAATGTTGTCCGTAAGAGCTTGACCAACCCGAAGATGGAAAACGCAACAAACATGCCAATAATCGCGTAAATCATTGTGTTGCGAGCCGCACTGCGTTTCTCTTCATCACCACCAGCATTTACATACCCGATAACGCCATAGAAAAAGTAAATGACAAGAACAGCACCGATAATCGGAATAATAAGGTTGGTAATCTTCCCTATTGTTTTTGTAGCTTCTACTAAACCTTGCGCCAATGCCATGAATGGAATCGCGTACAACGCCACACCAACTAATACTTTTTTCATAATATCTTTATTAGTAAATTAATAATTAAGACCTTTTTTTAATGACCGTCTTATATTATACAACCAAGCACAAACCGCGCAAAGGGCAGGGTGTGGACAAATTACGGGGTAGTTGGCAATCTCGGCACGATTGGAATGTCTGTCGGCAGAAGCCGTGTGAAAGGGTCGCCATGGCGGAAAAAGGTATTGCGTACTAAAGCAACAAGCCCCCAGACGCTAAACATAACAAACATACCTATAACGGCATAAATCATATAACTGCGCGCCGCGGCCTGCTTTTCTTCGTTATCAGCTTTTAAGACATACTGGATAATCCCCCAAAAGAACCAGATGAGCGCGAGCGCGCCGATAATCGGTAAAACCAAATTAAGAATGTAAAAAACCTTAACAATCAATCCGCCGAGCGGCGTTGCTAAAGCTGGATTAGGTGGAGGCATAAAAAATCTAAATTAAGTTAGTAATGTCAACTACCGCAACCGCCGATTAAGCTTATACAAATAATCTTCGCAACCCCCCAGTACACAAGCATCGCGACCAATCCTAAAATGCCGAACAGCGCGACTTGTTTCGCGGCGGTCATTTTTTTCTCATCACCGCTCCCGCCCGCGCCCAAGTACCCCGCCAGATATGCAAACACCGTGAACCATCCAAGAAACACCAACGCGCCAATCGCTAGATTAATATGATCCAACGCCAAATTCACCAGCCCCTTGAAATCGGTTGGTGCCGCAAATACAACGATGGGTGTGAACAATAAAATTGAATACCACTTTTTCATATTTTATTTCAGCGAATTTATGGTCGTTTCCAAGATTGTAGCAAGCGCCTGCGCGCCGAGCAAAATTGCCGTGCCGATGACGGCATACAAAATCGCCTTTTTCGCGTCTTTATGCTTTTCTTCATTACCACCGGCGGTCACAAACAAAAATCCGGCGTAAATAATAAAAAACACGGCGATGATGCCGCCTATAGAAGAAACGATTGCTAATATTTTTGCTGCCAGCGCTTGAAAGGTTGTGGTTGCACCGAGTGGGTTTGGTAAGGTGGTTAAACCCCCACCGGTAACTCCAGTACCTCCTCCGGTAACGCCTGTGTGTTGTGTAGCGGACGCCTCTCCAGCGGAAAGCAGAAACCCTATTATTACCCAAAATGTCTTTTGCATAAAGTTAATTATAACATATCCTCTCGACACCCGATGTTGATAGGCGGCAAACATCGGGTGTCTTTAAGAACCGAGAAACGAGAAAGCGTCGGGAACTCCGAGCCCAACCAATACCATTTTAACCAAAATCCACGCCCCGAGCATCCACGCAAAACCCTGCAACACAGCCCAGAACATCCCTTTTGCCCTTGTTACTTTGCTTTCATCGGGACCTGCAGTCAGCACCAGAAACCCTGCAATGGCGAATACAATTGCCGCAATAGAGCCGCCAATCATAATCAAAAAGTTAATAACATTATTGATGCCGATGATGAAGTGTCGGAACTCGCACGGGTTTGAAATAACTTCGTGTGTGCCGGTCGCGTCAGTTACTTTTTGCGTCTCCGTCCCGCATGGAACAATTGGAGCGGCGTGGGCAAAAATAGGTATCATAATCAAAAACAGAAACATAAAACTCGTTGAGGCGTATGTTTTGAAGAGCCTTTTGAGCGCGACGGCGCGAAAACGAGCAAATTTTCTAGCAAGAAAATTTGTGTGCTCTGAGAAACATGCGCCGAATAAGAGTTTTGTGTTCATCGCAATAATCGTTCCAACCCGCTTCGTAAATCGCCTACCCCGCTGGTAAGCTGCCCCCTGCCACCGGTAATGTCTTCAACAACCGCCTGGAATAATTTTGTCGTTTCAGTCGGATTCGGGTCTAGGAAGCCGCGCGCTTGGAGCGCCGCTTCGTAAAACACCGACTTCGCGGCGCTCTCTTGTTTGCGCTCCAAAAGCGCGCGCAAGGGCGGCACGGTGCCAAGCGCCTCGGCTAATTTCTGTGCGCGAGCGGAATCCGCGAGCGCAAACCCAAGCCGCATTGCGCCCGCTGGGTTCTTGCTCGTTTTAAGCGCGGCAATCCCCCACGCCTTGCCAAACGAAACGACGAGCTTGGAATCGCGCGTCTGCGGAAAAGGAGTTGCCGACATATTCAAGTGCGGGTTTTTCTCGCGAAGCCCCGCGTATTCAGACGCAAAGCCGAAATAGAGCGCAAGGTCGCCAGACGCAAACATATCGCGCGATGGCGGAAGCCCGCGATTCCATGTGTAAAGCTTTTTTACCGGGTTTGCAAACTCCGTGAAAAATCCAAGCGCCGAGCCAGCGTTTGCAAAATCATCAAGCGAAACTCCGAACCCACCTTCAATGGTGCGCGATACGAGCTTTCCGCCGCTTTGGAAAAAGAGCGCGGCGAGAATCTCTTTTGCGTTCGTAATGTTGCGATATTCGCCGAGAGAAACACCAGAAATCTGGATTTGTCCAAGACGATTACGGAGCGTCAATTTCGGCACTAATGTGAGAACCTCATCCCAATAGCGCGGCGGGCGCGCGATTCCCGCTGCGCCAAATCGATCGCGGTTCCAGTAGGCGACCAGCGGGTCAACGGCGAGCGGTACCGCAATAGTCCCAGTCGTACTCAAAAATACTTCTGTTGCCTCCACAAACGAATCTTTAAATCGCCGCTCCGAAAGCGTATCTAAAGGGATCGGTACAATTTTGTCGCTATGCCGCACCACGAGGTCGGATGGCAAGATAATTGCGTCAGGGCCCCTCCCTGCCGCAAGCGCTTCTATAAACGCCTGTTCAAACTTGTCCGCGCGAATTTCTGTGTAGGTGAGATTAAACTCATCTCCAGACAAGTCCGCCGTCGCGGCGGAAAACGCCTGCGCAGGAAACGAGCCCCATATTTCTAACACCGCGGGGCCTCCGTTCGGACCGCTGTTGCCCTTAAAAAGAGAAAACGCCACCAAACCGCCGATGGCAGCGATAACGAAAACGGCGAGCAAAATTATTTGAAATGGTCTCATACTTTACGGAAAATTATAGCATAATGATTAGAACCAGCTGCAACCTCTCTTTCAAAAACCAACCCCGCGCCCTCAAAAACCTCCTGCGCTTTTTGCTTGGACACCACTGCATCTGGCGCCGGGCCGGTGCCGCCGAACGAACCCGACCAATCTACAACGAGCACTCGTCCACGCGATTTCACGATGCGCGCGGCCTCGCGCGCAAGCCCTGCTCTTTCCGGCGTCTGAAACAGAATATTTGCAACAATTACGGCATCGCACGAGTCCGTAGCGAGATGCGTTCCGTTCGGTTGCTCCGCATCGCCCCACACTACCTCTATATTATGCACGCCTTTAGAGCGCGCTTCGCGCTCAAGGCGCGAGAGCAATTCCTTCTGTACTTCTACCGCAAAAACTTTGCCGTGCTCGCCGACCGCCTTCGCGGCCGCAAACGCGAAAGCGCCGCTCCCCGCGCCAATATCCGCAACGCGCGATCCGGATTGCAGGTCTAGTTGGGAAATCATTTGTGAGGGATCGCTAAACATAAAATAATGCAAAACTCGTTGAGTGCACACATTTTGAAGAGCCTTTTGAGCGCGACGGCGCGAAAACGAGCAAATTTTCTAGCAAGAAAATTTGTGTGCTCTGAGAAGTGTGTGCCGAAAAAGAGTTTTGCATATTATAGCACCGTTACCGACGCAATCGCGTCGCCTTCGCGTAATTTCATTATTCTAACACCTTGCGTAGCCCGCCCGAGGCGCGGGATTTCAGAAGCGGCGATGCGGATAACTTGGCTCTTTTTGGAAATTGCAATCACTTCGTCCTCCACGCCGTCCCCAAGAACACGCGCCGCGATGACCTTACCTGTTTTTGCCGTCACCTTCGCCGTTTTGATGCCCGAGCCCCCGCGCTTTTGTGTTTTGTAGTCCTTGAAAACGGTTGCCTTGCCGTACCCGTGTTCTGAAAGTACGAAAAGTGCGGACTTTTCTGCTCCCGTCTTTCTAACTACCGCAACACCCGCAACGGAATCGTCTTTTTTTCCGAGTTTAATCGCCCGCACACCACCAGCACTCCGCCCCATCGCGCGAATGTCGGATTCTTTGAAGCGGATGGACTGGCCGCGTTCCGTCACGACCGCGCATTCATCCCCTTTTTCCACAAACGAAGCGGAAATAAGTTCATCACCGACTTTCAACGAAATCGCAATAAGCCCAGAACGGCGCACATCGTGGAAACTTTCCGCCGCGACTTTTTTCCCGACCCCGTTTTTGGTGACCATCAAGAGTGCCTGCCCTGCGAGCGCTTTCGCCGCCTTGGGCATCGGCAGAATTGAAGTTACGCGCTCTTCGGACGAAAGCGAGAGGAAGTTGGCGATGGATTTGCCGCGCGTCGCGCGCTTCCCTTCCGGAATCTCGTACATTTTCACCTTATATACTTTTCCTTTATCAGTGAAGAACAGAAGGTCGCTGTGCGTCGTTGTGGAAAGCGTGCTCATTACAAAATCCTCTTCTTTCGTATCCAAATCAACCACGCCCACCCCACCGCGCCGCTGCCTTTTGTACTCCTCGGGGTCTGTGCGCTTCACATAGCCGCCGCGCGTAAATACCAACACGCTCTCGTTATCGGGAATTAAATCCTCGTCGGAAAGTTCGGCAACGCCGCCTTTCACAATTCTCGTGCGGCGTTCATCTCCATATTTCTCGCCCACTTCCAAAAGCTCTTTTTTGACGAGCGCAAGAATCTTTTTCGGAGCACCTAGCAAATCAACCAGCTCGCCGATAAGCGTCTGCACCGAAAGAAGTTCGTCTTCAACTTTTTTCCGCTCCAAACCAGCGAGTTTCTGCAAGCGCATTTCCAAAATCGCGTTTGCCTGTATTTCAGAAAGCTTGAACGATTTCATTAACCCCAGGCGCGCTTCGTCTACATCCTTCGCATTTTTAATCAGCTTCACAATCGCATCAATGTTCTTGAGCGCAATAGAAAGCCCGAGCAAAATGTGCTCGCGCTCGCGGGCTCGCGCGAGGTCAAACTCGCTCCGGCGGCGCACCACCTCTTTGCGGTGCCCGATAAACGCTTCAAGGAACGCTTTGAGCGAGAGTGTCTCCGGCACGCCCCCGACGAGAGCAACGCAGTTGTAATGGAACGACTCCTCGAGCTGAGTGTGCTTATAGAGCGCGTTCAAAATCTTTTCCGGATACGCACCTTGCTTGAGTTCAATAACTACGCGAATGTCTTTGGTAGATTCATCGCGAAGCCCGCGGATTCCTTCCAGTTTTTTCTCGCGCACCAAGTCCGCAATCCGCACGATAAGCTCCGCTTTGTTTACGCGGTACGGAATGGAAGTAATGATAATCTGGAAGTGCCCCGCTTTTTCCTCAATAATTTCCGCCTCGCCGCGCACCACCACCGGCCCTTTGCCGGTCGCGTACGCGTGTGCAATATCTTTCGCGCCATACGCGACACCGCCTGTCGGAAAGTCGGGGCCTTTCACAAATTGCAAAAGGTCTTCGGTCGTCGCACTCGGGTTTTCAATCAAATGCGCGGTCGCGCCCACCACTTCCGTTAGGTTGTGCGGCGGAATGTTGGTCGCCATACCGACCGCAATGCCAAGCGTACCGTTCAACATCAAGTTTGGCACTGCGGTAGGCATTACCATCGGCTCTTTGCGTGTTGCGTCGTAGTTGGGTCGAAAATCAACGGTTCCCTTTTCAATATCCTTAAGCATTTCTCCCGCGATGCGCGACATTTTTGCTTCGGTGTACCGGTATGCAGCAGGCGCATCACCGTCTTGCGAACCAAAATTTCCCTGACCGATTACTAGCGGATAGCGAAACGAAAATGTTTGCGCCATTTTAACCATCGCGTCGTAGACAGACACATCGCCGTGCGGGTGATATTTGCCGAGTACATCACCGACCACCGTCGCCGATTTTCTGGTTTTTGCCGCCGCTGTGAGCCCCATTTCGTGCATAGAAAAAAGAATGCGCCGGTGCACGGGCTTCAAGCCGTCGCGCACATCCGGAAGCGCGCGCGAGGTAATAACCGACATCGCGTAGTCCAAATACGACTCGCGCATTTCCTTTACAATCTCGCGTCCTACGAGCTTCCCGCCAACCGGCACGCCATCCGGAAGCGGCCCTCCTTTTGCCTTTTTAGCATCTGACATACGACCTTATTATAGCATAAAATCATTCCTCCTGCCTCTGAAACTCCACGGGTTTGCCGAGCTCAAACCCTTTCCATAGGTCGCCGATTTTGCGCACTTGACCAGCGAGAAACACCGCCGCATCCGCCATTTCTGCCCTGAAATTGGAAATAGGACCGGCGACATCATTTGCCGGCGTGCTCGTGGTCGCTTGCGTGGTTTCCTCTGCTACGCGCGGCGCATCGACTGACGGGCTTCTTCCAAAATAAAACCATGCGCCTCCAATCGCTCCTGTCAAAAGAAGTGCAATGAAAAACGCAATGCGCTCGCCGTGCGCATTTTCAGGGTCGTTTAATTTATCAAATAATCTGAACATTTAACTTATTTTTAGCACCACCACCTCGCCCTCTTTGCCTTCCACATCCTTTTTCTTGAGCGTCAGTTTTTCCACTGGCGCGGTTTTTTCCGCGCCGCACTCCTTCAAAAAATGCGTGAGTTCCTTCTCACCTCCACCTGTGGCGAGCGTAGTCGA
>JAUYPY010000027.1 GCA_030697445.1 bacterium
TCTATTTTAGCATTTCTTATGGAACATCACGCAAGGATTTTCGGTGGATAACTTACTCAAGTGATTTAAAAATCTCGGCAAGCGAGCGCGCCCAATGTTCACTGGTGAATTCGGCGAGGACTTTTTGCTGTGCGATCTGACCAAGTCGAGTGCGGAGTGATTCATCTGCGAGCAGTTTCTCAATTGCCGCGCGAAGCGCGCTGGCGTTCTCGGGTGGAATGAGTATGCCCGTGTTATCGTGTTCTATGTAGTCGCGTACGACAGGTTTGTCGGTTGCGATGACGGCAATGCCTGCCGCCATCGGCTCCAGGTATCCGTACTGGCCCGATGTTTCGGAACCCTCGTGGTTGTCGGTGGATTTTAATGAGGTAACGACAAAGAGCGCGTTTTGATACAGCGCCGGCATTTCTTCGTACGGCACATGGAATCGGATTTCTACATTGGGCGGAATACTTAATCCGGCAATCGCTTCAGGTTTTGTCGCAACGATTACTTTGACATCAAGCCCGCGCACGGCGTCAAAAAGGGTTTTGTAATCGCGCCCCAAGTCGCGGCCGACGGACAATATAAAAGGTTCGCCCCGACTCCCGATGTTTGAAGCCCCCAACATCGGGAGTCGGGCGGTGGTTGCAAGTCTTTTCGCATCAATCCCAATGGTGCGAAATGTGATCTTTTCGGGAGCAATACCTGCGTCAATGAGTGGCTGGATTTGCGCACGCGCGGTGCAGACAATCACATCAAGCCCCTCAATTGCTTTTTTATTCAACCAATGCAAAATCCCGCGCGGATGCCGTTTAAGCGCGTTTGCAAGATATGTATTGTAAATGACGAACTTCGGACTTTTCCAGCGCAGGATTTTCTTCGCAAGGAATACGAGCGGCAGTCCGGCGCACAGAAACACCACATCATATTTTTTAATGGCGAAAAGGTATGGAAGGTGCACAAGGTTGAAGGAAACGCGGCGCAAAAGTTCCGGCAAACGCCATTCTATGAACTCGGCATCTACGCCAAGCTTCTCCATGTAGTTTAAGCCGAGAAGTTGTGTGTCGGGTACGAGCCCTTGTCTCCATTTTTCGTAAAACGCCTTCCGCGACCCTGCGTATAGATATAGAACTCTCATATGTTGTGTAGTATATAACGAACAAAGATACCCTGGTGTTGCAAGGTAGGAACAAGACCGATAGAATAAAAAGTATGTTGCATTCTCAAGGACTCAAGGAAAGTTCGGCGGTGCAGGGCGGTACTGCACTCGCGCTGACGCTTCGCGCGGCACAGGAACATTTCGCTGCACGCGGTGCTGTGCGGCTTTTAGATGTTGGGTGCGGTGCAGGGTCTTTTCTTAAGGCACTCCCATCAAGATTTAATGGTGTCGGTATTGATTGCAACGGTCTTGCGTCGCTTACCGTTAATATTTCATATGAACCGCTTCCATTTCCAGATGCATCGTTTGATATGGTAACCGCATGGCAGGTTTTTGAACATTTGGAGAACCCGTTTTTTGCCGGGCGTGAAATACGCCGCGTGCTCAGCCCAGGTGGAATTTTGATTATGTCGGTACCGAACATAAAACGATTGCGCTCGCGCTTTCACTTTTTCATCTCTGGCGGCATATTGCGTTGGAGTAAACACAATGACCATCTTTTTGTGCCGCTTGATGCCGTGCTTAGGAAAACAATTTTCCAAGGGTTCAATATTTTAGGGCGACTCTACGCAGACGGTCCCATATTCGTCTCCGCCCGCTCTCTTTTTGCGAAGAACAAATACTATGTGCTACAAAAAACAGAAAATCAATGAAAACCTTTTTTATTAAAATTGCCAACACAATTGGACTTACCGACAAGCTTGTTCGTAGGCGCATCGATGCCTTTTTGCAAATGCAGGCGACCAGCGCGCGGACGCTTGATGTTGGCGGCGGCTCCGGGCCGTATAAAAAGTATTTTCCGAAACGCGTATGTATTGACAGCGAAGCGGGAGATGGGGTGGATTTCGTTGGCGACGCACACGATTTGTCGATTTTTAAAGACGGTGAGTTTGAAGCAGTGCTCTGTACGGAAGTGTTGGAACATTTACACACGCCACAGAAGGCGATTGACGAAATGCGCCGCGTTCTAAAGCAAGGCGGCATGCTTATTTTAACGACGCGATTTATTTTTCCACTGCACAACATTCCGGGCGATTACTTCCGCTTCACGCGATACGGCCTTGCGCATCTTTTGCGCGATTGGAAAAGCGTAGAGATAACGGAGGAGGGCACAACAATGGATGCGTTTGCGGTGCTGTGCGAGCGAATGGGGTTTCAAACGGAAACATTGGGGACAAAGTTCCTTTCCGTGTTGTGGCTTATTGAAGCAAAAATCGTCCGCTTTTTTTCATTTTTGATTACGAAAGAATACGGAGAAGTCGGAGGTAAAAACAAAACAAAAAACATTCTAACCAGTGGATATTTCGTGATTGCAAGAAAGTAATTCGTCTGCAACTTTCGTAACCATCTCAACTGTTGTGGCTTCGCTTTGGCGCAATTCTTCTTTTGGATTGCTTCCGTCATGATTCAGTATACCGAACGCGGGCCGCACGCGCGGCGGTACAACAACGCGATGTACTTCGCCGCGCGGCGGCTGGGCGTTTTCATCCATCGGTCCGACAATGTCAATGGTTGGCACTCCAAATGCTTCAGCGATATATATAGGTCCTGTGTCTGCGCTTATAAAAAGCGAACACGACGCAATAAGCGCCTTGAGTTCTTCAACCGAAAAACGATTCAGCGTGTTAATGATATGCGTTTCTGTGCGCATGGCGCGCATCATCATTTCTATATCCGACCCATCTCGTCCGGTTCCAACTACGATTATGCGCGCATTGTATTTTTTTGATAAGTAGTCGGCAACGGCAGCAAAGTTCTCCGTGGCCCATCGTTTACGCGGATTGCCTCCAACGGCTGGCGTCATTCCAACTATAAAGTCCTTCTTCGGACGCAGTTTTTCAGCGATAAGAAAACCTTCTACATTCGCTACGGCTTCTTTGGAAACAGTAAGCCATTTTTTTGTGTCTTCACTTTTAACGCCAATCGGATTAAGAAGTCGCAAATATTCGCGCGGAACATAACCGCCGAAGTAGTGCGGTATCGCGATGACGAAACGGCGCAAGAAACAGTATGCGCGCGTTTCGTATGATGATTCGCCGTTTACAACTACCGGAGCTGCGATTGCTCGTGCTTTGCCGCACACCAGAAGCGCGAGTGATTCAAGCGATGGTAGGGTTACAACCCCGTAATCAATCTTTTCATTTTGTAACGCGTGCGCTGTTTCCAGAAAGTTTTTGCCCCACACGATATATCTCGCAACTGCCGGATGCCCAGCAAGAAGTTTTTGATTCACTAAGTCCCCGACCACTATAAGTCGCGCGTCTTTGTATTTTTTCTTCACTTCGCGAAAAAGCGGCGTCGTGCATACCATGTCTCCCAACTTCGCACCCTGTACGATTGCAATTGTTTTCGGATTAGTTTGCACTCGTCGACATGCTCCAAAACGCGCTATTTGAAGAAGCGCCGCGCCTAACAATGCAAGATTACGAAACTTCCACTTAATTTTCTTCATATTGACAGGTTTGTAAAAATAAACGACACTGAAATCAGAATAGAACTTTTAAATCAAAGGATACCATGACTACAACCATTGAACCGACAAAACAATTACTTGACCCAAAGCACAACTTCCTCAACAAACTTCGCCATCCGTCTGTGTTTCCTCATTTGAAAGAATACATTGAATGGCGGCGCGAGCTTGTATATGCGCGGGCGCACGGACTTCCGGAACCGTTGCCACCGCGACTTCTGCCTCTTTCAATTAATCTTGATCTCACAACCGCCTGCAATTACTATTGCGGGCACTGTGTGGATTTAGATGTATTGAACAGCGGGAAGAACTTCGTCACTGAAGAATTATTTTCTTCTCTAGGATATCTCGCGGACAATGGTCTGCGCTCCGTCATCTTAATCGGTGGAGGAGAACCAACCGTGCATCCGAAGTTTCGAGAAGTTGTTAGGTTTCTCAAAAGCCGCGGCTTACAAGTCGCGGTTGTGAGCAACGGCAGCCGTACCGATGCCATTTGCGATATCGCAGATATTTTGGAAGGAAAGGATTGGGTTCGTTTTTCTCTGGATTCAGGAACTGAAGAAACTTTCCAGAAAATGCATCGGCCGCGAAAGCCTATTTCTCTTGGTGAAATATGCGCCGGCGCGTCTCGCATTCGCGAAAAAAATCAGACGCTCCCAATCGGGTTCTCGTTTGTGATTGTGTGGGACAGGGAAGTGGGGAAAATGCAGGCGAGTCGCGAAAGAGACGCCGTGTCAAATATTCATGAAATGGCCATCGCCACAAAGCTTGCCCGTGAATCAGGTTTCAGTTATATCTCATTCAAGGCGTTTCTTAATCGCTACCCCGACGGCGGGGAAGTGATGGATATGGAAGCGATGGCGGACATCGACCGTACCATTACGACTATCCGCACATCGCTTGCGGATGCGCGGCGATTTGAAACAGAGAACTTCCGTATTGTTGAAAGTACAAACCTCCGGGTGCTTCTGGATAAAAAATGGTCTTCCTTTATGCGTCAGCCGCAGGTCTGTCATATGCAGGCGTTTAGGCATGTGTTGTCGCCGCTCGGCATATTCAACTGTCCAGCTAAACGGGGAGTGCCTCAAGCGCGCCTTGGAAACAAAGACGCTTTTTCCGGAAAGGAGAAAGCGGATGCCGCCGAGAAATCTGTGGCAGAACATCTTGACTCGTTCAACGCGGAAAAGGAGTGCTCGCATATCACTTGCCTTTACAGTCTGGCAAATTGGCGGATTGAAGAGGCGATAAGAGGAGAAATCGCCATTGACAGTGCGCTTACTACATCGGAAGAAACAGACATGTTTTTGTAGAATTCATCCACTCCGTTCGCATCGGCGAGCGGAGTGTTTTTTTATCTGCTGTTGCGTTATTGCTTGTTGAGATGTTTAATAAATACTTGTGAATACCTTGCGAGCAAAGCAATTGAGGTTTTATTACGGAGTTCTGCGCGGCGCGCTTTCGCGCGCCGCGCTCGGAGGCAGTGCGCGTAAAGAGAAAGAGGTGAGAATGGTTTACGGCGGCAATTATATGCGCGAGACAAACGAAGCGTTTATGTATAAACAGGCACTGGCGTATGAGCGCGGCAAGCCGGTTACCCGTTCCGTTCTTGAATACAAAAGAGCTCTTCTACAGCGCTTTGCGGATAAGCTCAACGCTTCCGGATCGGAAAGTGTTTTAGAATTCGGAAGCGGCCGCGGTTTCAATTTGTTAGCGCTTGCGGTCTTATGTCCGCGCCTCAAAATATTACAAGGAATTGATCTTACCAAGGAAGGTGTCGCGTGCGCTCGGCAAAACTTCAATGAGCCGCCGTTCGCAATTTTAGAATCGCTTACCGGCGCGAGCCGCGACGCCATAAAAAAGCGTCTTGCAGAGGTTGCTCTGTCGGCTGTGGAAGGAAGCATTACCGCTCTACCGTTTGACGACGGTTCGTTTGATGCCGTATTTTCAAACTCGGTGATTGAACAGATTCCGCGAGACTACCCGAGTGTATTTAAAGAGGCGCATCGTGTGGCCAAAACCATCGGTATTTTTAGCGAGCCGTTCGCCGAAGCGCAAGGATTGAATGTGTTCTATCGCTTATATCTCAAAAACATTGATTACTTTTGCGCCTCGTACCGCGTTGTAGAAGATGCCGGCTGGCGCATCACTCATTTTGAAATACCGCAGCTCCAAAAGGCCGTGTTTAATACGGGAGTGTTGACGGTGTTGCACGCATAATTCGTCTCAATTTTTAAAATATATGCACATTCTTTTTTTTACCCGTTCGGTATCCCAATTTCGCCCCTATCGGAGCATTATACGCGCGCTTTCGGCGCGCGGACATACCGTGCGCGCCGTATTTGACCCACGGTACGAACGCCGTTCTTCATTTGATTCTGTTCGCAGGTTTCAAGAAGGTACGCCCGGTTTTTCATACACCTTCGGCTGTCGGCGAGGCGGGGCGTGGAAGAAAATCATTTTTGCTGCGCGCGAACTCCGCAGTTATCGCCGCTACTTACTAGCGCCGCGGCAGGCGGCATTTTACCGCGAGCGATGGGTAAATTTTCTTCCGTTGCCGCTCCGAACTTTTGTGCGTGCATTTCCGCGCGCAAGCACGGCGCTTATCAAAAGCCGTTGGTTCAATGCGGCGCTGTTGCTTGTTGAGAAAATAACGCCCTCGCTTGGCGGTATCGTGGATATGATTCGGAACGAAAAGCCGGATGTCGTTGTGGTTGGGTATCGCAATCTTCCGTCGCGCGCGCTTGACCTTGAATATCTCAAGGCAGCAAAAGCGCTTCACATACCCAGCGTTATTCCTGTGTTGGGGTGGGACACGCTGACGACCAAGGGCTTAATTCAAATTGTGCCCGACCGCATGCTCGTATGGAACGAGGACCAAGTTGCGGAGCTTGCCGAACACCACGACATTGCGGGTAGTTGCGTGCGTGTGGTTGGGGCGTACCAGTTTGATTTCTGGCTTGCCCGCACTACTCCTTCACTCAACCGCGCCGAGTTTTGCGCGCGGTGGAATCTTCGTCCCGAAGATCCACTGCTGCTCTATTTCGGTTTCTCTTACAGCGGAAAAGACCGGCGTCTTCGGGATGGGCACGGACCATCGGTCGTTGAAGGACTCCGCCGCGCGCTTGATGCCTCGGGCGACGCGCGTCTCGCGCGCGCGCAGATTTTGGTGCGGCCTCACCCGATGCACACCGATGCGTTTAGAAATATGAATGTCCGAGACGCGACGGTGATGCTTATGGAAAATACGCTGATGAGCGCGCCAGAAGATGTTGAGCTTTTATACGATACCGTGTACCATTCGCTCTGCGCCGCCGCCATCAATACGACGGCGATTATTGATGCGGTGATTCAAGACAAACCGGGTATTATTTTGAATTGGGATGAATACAAAACTGTCCAAGGCGGCACTCACTTCAAGCAGTTTATGGCCACTGGCGCTGTACTGATTTCTCACTCGTCGGAAGAATTTAGCAAACTTGTTCGTTCTCTTGTAGACGGTAATGATTTGTCTGGCGCGGACAGACGGGCATTTTTCAATAATTTTATCCGCCCACGCGGCGCGACGCGCTCAGCCGGAGAAGTTGCCGCAGACGAAATTGAAACACTCGTTCATTCGTATGAAAAGAAAAAATAACAAGAATCAACATACACAGGTGCAAGTGCTTGCCGTTATTCCCGCGCGCGGCGGCTCAAAAAGCATTCCGCACAAGAATATCGCGCAGGTGGGAGGGAAACCGCTTATTTATTATACGATTCGCGAAGCGAATCGTGCGAAACGGCTTGATGCGGTGATTGTTTCCACTGATGATCCGGTCATTGCGGAGGTGGCGCGTTCCTACGGAGCGGATGTGCCGTTTCTGCGTCCGAAAAAATACGCAGGGGACCACTCGCGCGATATTGAATTTCTACGACACGCCGTTTTATGGGTGGAAAAACATCGCGGGTGGAAGCCCGAGATTGTAATCTTTCTTCAGCCGACATCTCCGACGCGTACGGGAGCAGATATTGATGCGGTGATAGATTTTATGGAGCGAGAACAATGCGATTCGGTTCGTACCGTCGTACCGCCTCCGTACCATCCGCTTAAAATGATGGTCGTGACTGATGGTAAGAAGCAACGGATTGTTCCGATTATTTCTATCGTTCCTTCGCTCCGTCGGCTCGGCGCCGATGTTCCGCGGCAACTTCTGCCTACGGCGGTTCAACCGGTCGGGCTGGTCTACGCGACGCGCACTCATTTCATAAAAAAGGGTCGCGTGTGGGGCGATGATGTTCGCGCGTTTTTTATGCCGCGGGAGAAACTCACCGATATAGACACCGTCGAAGATCTTATTTCCGCAGGCGATACGCTGCGTTCTCTCGGGCTCTTAGATCCATAATATGCTACCTCGATTTTCATATCTCGCGCATGAAATCTGGCGTGGCAATACGCTCTGGAGGGGGTGTATGCGTGCGGCGCTTGTCGGCATACAGCTCGATGGTTGTGTGATCGATCTGGGGAGCGGCAGAAAACAGGAATATATTTCTTATTTCAATCGCGGCGAACGGTTTTCCCTCACCTCCATTGATCAAAAAGGAACGCCTCATTCGCCGCCTACGGATCTTGAACGAGACGCGATTCCATTTTCAAACCAAACGGTCGATGCTGTTCTTATGATGAATATACTTGAACATCTATTCAACTACCCTCACGCAGTAAAAGAAGCGGCGCGCGTTATGCGCCCCGGCGCCATACTTGTCGGCGTCGTTCCGTTTTTTTGCCACTATCACGAAGGACCTCGCGACTTTTTCCGCTACACGCATGAAGCGTTGATACGGATATTTGCCAATGCTGGATTTTCCGGCGCACTCGGAAAAGAAATAATTCCGCTCGGCATGGGGCCGATATCGGTCGGATTCCATTGTTTGCATTTGGCGTTTCCAAAAAATGTGCGGAAGCGGTTTCGCCTCTTTTTTATCGCACTCCTGCCATTCGTGCTTTTTGCGGATACCATGATACGGCAGTTTTCTCCATTGCTCATTCGAGATTTTCCGCTTGGATATAGATTTCTGTTTGTAAAAAAATGAACAATCTACGCTTTATTCATTTGGCGAACACAGGAAGCACCAATATCGGAAACGGCGCGCTTATTCTGGGCGCGGAGCACACGCTTGCTGAGGATATTCCCGGCGTTACCTTTGCGCGCGAGCCGTGGGACGACTATACCTTCGGGGTAAAAAAGTTTGATGAACAGTTTGTGCGCATGGTGAATGAGTCCGCCGACGCGCTTTTGATTGGCGCGGCGGTTTCGTTCAACGGTCAGCCGCACCAGAAAGAAACAGGGACGCGCTTTGAACTTCCGCTTCCTTTATGGGACAAAATTAAAAAGCCGATTATTTTTTACGGTGTTTCGTACCGGCATTGGCCGTTTCAGCCGTACCACAACTTGGAGCGTTTCAAAAAAACGATGGCGTATGTTTTAAACGCCCCGCACATTTTGTTTTCTGTTCGCAATGACGGTACAAAAGAATGGATTGAGCGGGTTATAGGGTATGCGTCAAAAAAAATTATCGTTATTCCTGACCCCGCGCTTTTTGTGCCGACAGAGCGTGCTGTGCATCACGAGTTGTCTTCTGACGCGGTTAACATCGCGTTGTCGCTCAACAACGAGGACGAGGTGTACCGGTTTGGAGGAGCGGGGAGGGAACTGTTTTGGCGCGTCGCAAGCCCGTTCGTTCCGGAAAAAAAACTTATTTCTTTTTGGCGCCGTATTCCGTGGTGGGACGCGCGCCGCGCGCGATTTCTCAAAGAGCTTGCGGATGCGCTAGAAGTATTCTCACAGACGAGGGCGGTTAACATTATTTTGTGCCCGCACTATTTTGACGACTATACAATTATCAGTAAGTTCATTCCGTTTTGTCCTATTAAGTTTCCGCACCAGAATATTGTTTCTACTGGAATGTTGCGTGTTTCGCAAACGCCATATTTTTACGACCTCTATGCGCAGGCAGATGTTGCGCTCTCTATGCGCGTACATTCTATGTCGCCCGCAATCGGGCTTGAGACGCCGACCATCGCACTTACTTCGCAGACGCGGATGACAACATTTCTGTACGATGCAGGGCTTTCTGATTTTGGCATAGATATTTTTGATGCGCGGTTTAAAGAAAAGTTAATAGAGCGGCTTTCTTTTATAGATGCGCACCGCGATGAGGTTAAAGTTCGCCTGCGGGACGCAGTATGTCGTATGCGCGAGCGAACGCGGGCTTTTAATGTAATGGTGGCGGACTTTATCCGTGCGCGCCGTTAGTGAAAATCGCGCATAAAAAAAGCGTTCCGAACTCCTGTCGGAACGCTTTGTGTTTCGCCGTATTTCATCTGAAATGATTTCGGCGAAGCTTTTTCATCGTCTCCATTTCGCCGTGGAGCATACGTTTTATGCCGTCTCCCCGTACGGTTTCCACAAGCCGGATTCCCTCAACCATTTCTTTAAACTCGTCCGGCTCCAAGCTCGCAGGATGGTCAGAACCCCACATACGGCGATCGAGCGTCAAGTGCCGCTCCACCATGCACGCGCCAAGCGCAACAGCGATTATAGACGGCAGTATTCCTTTTTCGTGTCCGCTCCATCCAATGGGAATGTCTGAGAAGAGCGTACAGAGCTTTCGCATAACCGACAAATTGAGGTCTGCATCCTGCGATGGATAGGTGGACACGGCGTGGAGAAGGATTATTTTTTCTCCTCCAACCATTCCAACCGCCTCGTTAATGTCGTCAATCGTACTGCCGCCCGTTGACAGAATGCACGGTTTGCCTGTTTGTTTGATGCGATTGAGAAGCCCCGCGTCAGTGAGGCATGCAGATGCCACTTTGTGGCACGGCACGGCGAGCTGTTCCAGAAAGTCCACACTCGCTTCATCCCACGGCGACGCGAAAAAGAGAACTCCCGCCGTTTGTGCGGCAGAAGCGATTTCTCGGTACTCATCAATGGTGAATTCAAGCGCATACTTCAAATCACCATTCACAGTTTGCTCGTACGCCGACTGTTTCAGGCGATGACTCGCTTCGACAGGCAGCACTCCTCGCGCGACGGCATTTTTGAGAATGCCGTTTTCCGATGGAATGAGCCGCGGTTTTGCAAGTTCTTCCGCCGTATAAACCGTCTGCACGGTTCTTTTTTGGAACTTCACCGCATTCGCTCCCGCTTTTGCGGCAACTTCCACAAGCTTTTTCGCCGTGCTTACAAACCCGTTGTGGTTGATGCCGATTTCGGCAACGATAAAACAAGGGTGTCCGTTTCCAATCGTGTGTGTTCCGATGCTTCGTGTTATGTTCATAGTAACCTTATCGTTTTTTCTGTGTCTCAAATAACCATATTCTGGAGTTATATAATCAGAGGTAACACCATAAGTCAAATGAAAACCATTTTGATACCCATAAGCAACGGAGCCGCAGCGCGCTCTTTTCTACGCTCTGATTTCGCGCGCATCTTCTCTACGCCGCATACGCGCTTCGTGCTTTTGGCACCGCAGGAAAAGCTCTCGTATTACCGAATGCAGTTTGCAGTTCCGTCCATCACCTGGGCGCTCTTGCCTCCAGTGTCCGCAACGCGCGAAGAGCGCGCGTGGCAATTTGCAGAGCGCGCGAGTATGCCGACCTCTACTTCCTACTGGATGCACCGCTTCTACTTTGAACGCCGCGGCACCAAGGCGCCACTCCTCGCGCGCATCGCGGGGTTTTCCGTGCGGATGCTGCTCTGGTCGCTCGGGCATTTTTCTTGGTACCGCGCGCTGTTCCGTTTTGCGTATTATGCGAGGCGCACCTCGCCGTTTGCCAAATTACTCTCTGAATACAAACCGGACATCGTGTTTTGCCCCACATTGGTGTACGGCGGCGAGTACGCGCTGCTGAAAGAGGCAAAGCGGCGCGGCATTAAAACAGTCGCGATGGCGGCGGGTTGGGACAATTTCACTTCCAAGACATTTCTCCGCGTACAGCCGGATCATCTTCTTGTGCAGACGGAAATTATGAAGCGCGACGCGATGCACTACGCCGATTATCCCGCGGCGCGCATGACGGTTGTCGGCGCGCCACAATACGACGGACATATCCGGCGCGCCGGAGTCGTGTCTCGCGAGCCCTTTTTCAAAAAAATAGGTGCTGACATACGCAAGAAACTTATTGTGTTCGCTTTTTCCGGCAAAGTAAGCGAGGAGGCCGATTGGAACGCGCTTGAAGTGCTTGCCGACGGGTTTCGGCGCGGTGCGCTTTCGCGCGCGGAGGCGCAGGTACTCGTGCGCCCCTACCCGAAGCGGAAATGGAGCAGAGCGCAAGCGGCGCGCGTGCGCGAAGAGTTCGGTTTCTTGATGGAAGCGCCCGTCGCGCGCGTGGGAGAGGGGAAAGATGCATGGGAGTTTGACGATGCGGCGCTCGCGTTTCTCCGTAATACACTTGCACACGCTGATGCCGTCATAAGCGCGTGCTCCACTTTTTTCGTAGAAGCGGCGATTTTCGGGAAACCGCTCGTTGCGATTGGGTTTGACGCAGGCGCACGGTCGTCTGCAAATTCGGCGAGGCGATTTTTCTTGTGGAATCATCTTGCCGACCTTGGAAAGACGGGCGGCGTTGCGCGCGCAGAAAGTGCGGACGATTTTATTGCTACCGTGCGCGCCGCGCTTTCTTTCCCCACACAACAGCAGGAGGGGCGCGCGCGCATCGCGCGCGAGCAGTGTTTCTTTACGGACGGAAAGTCGGCAGAGCGACTCTTTCTTTGCGTATGCAAACAGTTTCTGTTATAGTGTTTTTACTATGATTCAGGTTGAAAAGAGCTCGCTTAACGGAGTACTTTTTATTACTCCGGATGTCTTTGAGGACTTTCGAGGGCAATATGTAGAGCTCTACAACGAAGCGTTGTACAAAGAAAAAGGAGTTCCTCCGACTTTTGTTCAAGACGATATTTCTGTTTCCCGAAAAAATGTATTGCGCGGTCTTCATGGCGATACATACACATGGAAGCTTATTTCGTGCCTTTACGGCGCACTCTATTTTGTAGCGGTGAATTGCAATCGTACATCGCCCGATTTTGGGAAATGGGTGGGAACGACACTCTCCGCGCGCAATCGTCGGCAAGCGCTCGTGCCGCCGCACTTTGGTAATGGGCATCTCATACTGACTGATGAAGCTATTTTTCATTATAAACAATCGTCTTATTTCGAAGGCACCGATAAACAATTTTCGCATCGGTGGAATGATCCGCGCCTTAATATCTTTTGGCCGGTAAAAGATCCGATTTTGTCAGAACGCGACGCGCACGCTCCACTAATCGCATAATTTTTCTATGGCAGAGATAAAAAAATACGAAGTACTTGGCGTGTCCGATTTTGCGCGACGGTGGGGAATCTCTCCCAAGGAGATGCCTAAGGGTTGCGTTGCGCTTATCGCAAGGGGCGATTTTCGCTACAGGCGCCTTGATAAAAATGAGCGGGATGCCGCAATTCTAAAAATTCTGAAACAGTTGGACACATACGATAATGTCAAAAAAAGCATCGCGGGCGGAGACGGCAGGAAACGGTGGATGCGGGAATGGAAATCGGTTTTTGAAGCATTTGTGGCGGGCGGGTATGATACAGAGCGCCTAGTGCCTCCGTATTTCCGTCCACAGATCGTACGACTTGACGGCGATTTTGCAATGCCCGCGAGCCCACGCTTCAGCATTAACGCATACACCGTGCTTCGGCGTTGGATTATAGAAACCTATTTCAAAAAAGCCCATGCGATATATGAGTTTGGGTGCGGCACTGGATTTAATGTCGCGGAAATAGCAAGACTTTGTTCTGATGCGGAGGTGCATGGACTGGATTGGACGCCATACTCGGCGCGGATTATTCAAGCGTTTTCACATCAGTTCGGGCATCGCGCACACGGGTATGTGTTTGATATGCTTCGTCCCGACAAAAAATTTCACTTATCGCCTAGCGCCGCCGTGCTCACTGTTGGCGCGATGGAACAGCTCAATACGCGCTTTGAGCCGTTCCTCCGGTATATTATCCGGCAAAAGCCAGCGCTCGTCGTGCACATTGAGCCAATCGTGGAATTAGCTGATACGAACGAACTCTTTGATTTTTTAGCAGTTAGTTTTAATGAACGGCGGCGCTACTTAACAGGATTTTTGCCGCGTCTGCGCGCTCTTGAAAAAAGCGGAAAAATTAAAATCATAAAAACGCAAAATACAGGCATCGGCAGTTTGTACCACGACAGTTACTCGCTTATTGTGTGGAAGCCGGTCTAGTTTGTTTTTGTTCACGCGCGAGCGCGTAGCGTTCTGGCACGCCGATATCAATAAACAATTCGTCTGTCTGTAGTACGTAGCATTTTTGCAGGAAAAGATTGGGAAAAAGATCATTTTCAAGAGAAAAAGATTTTCTTTCCGGAAAAAAACGCGAGACCTCTTTTTTCATAACATATGTTCCAGCGTTGAGATATAACGACTCTGGCCGTTCGTTTGTTTTTCGTTCGCGCCAGTTTGTGATGCGGTCGTCGCTGTCCGTTTCAATGACATTTCCACCGCCGCCTTGATAACCGCGGGTAATGAAGAGCGACATCAGCCCATCTCTTTTTTTGTGAAAAGCGAGTAGTTTGGAGAAATCAGGTTTGAATATCATATCGCCGTTCATTGCGAAAAATACATCCGAGTCCACATACCGCATAGAAGTCTTGAGTGCACCCCCGGTGCCAAGCGGTTCATCTTCTTCGGAAAACACAACACGGTAACCGTGTTGTGCACAATGCTCTTTCACTTGTTCTTTTAAATATCCGACGCTTAAAATTATTTTCTCAAAACCCGACGCGTGGAGCATGGCGATGATGCCGTCTAAGAGCGTTTGCTTCCCAAATGGCGCGAGAACTTTCGGGCGGTCGGCAACAACACTCCGTAAACGGGTCCCTTTCCCGCCGCAGAGTATTATAATCGGTATGTTTTTTAGTACACTCATTTTGAGTAAATGAATACATATGTTATACTCTTTTCTAGAAACAACAAGCACACAGAACGGAGGATTAATGAAAAAAAACAATAACCCCACTCCTGTGGGGCACCCGCGTACGATGCATAAGCGCATATTCGGAAGAGCAACAGTGATGCAAAAGTTTAGATTGCCGCGCACAAACACAACCTCTGACTTTTTGCTCTTTGAGGTGCGGAAGAAATCTGCGATTGTTCTTGGTCTCACGACCAACAAAGAAGTAATATCGCTC
>JAUYPY010000036.1 GCA_030697445.1 bacterium
CTTGAATAAATGCCTTGCGGGCGGGCACATCTTCGCCCATCAGCGTATCAAAGGTCTTATCGGCTTCCTGCGCGTCTTCCACCGAGACCTTTTTGAGCGTACGGCGATTTGGGTCCATTGTTGTCTCCCATAATTCCTCGGGGTTCATTTCGCCCAACCCTTTGTAGCGTTGTACTGAAATCTTCGCAGTTTTCTTTTCGACTGTTTCTTCTCCTTCTACGGTCTCAATTTCTTCAATCTTTTCCGCATCTTTTCCGAGGACTTTTGCTTTCTCTTCATCCGAAAACGCGTAGAAGAACTCTTTCCCTTTTTTAATTTTATACAAAGGCGGCTGGGCGATGTAGATATACCCACCGTCTATAAGTGCGCGGAAATAGCGGAAAAAAAGCGTCAGAAGGAGTGTGCGGATATGCGCGCCGTCGACATCCGCATCCGTTGCGATAATAATTTTGTGGTAGCGGAGTTTGCTTACATCAAACGAATCGGAAATGCCGGTTCCGAGCGCAATCACGAGCGCTTTTATTTCCGCAAATCCGAGAATTTTGTCCAGCCGCGCGCGTTCTACATTTAAAATCTTGCCTTTGAGCGGAAGTATCGCTTGTGTGCGGCGGTCCCTCCCCTGTTTGCCGCTTCCGCCTGCACTGTCGCCCTCTACAATAAAGAGTTCCGCTTCTTCTGCGCTCTTCGTTTCGCAATCCGCAAGTTTGCCGGGAAGCGTCATACCCTCCAACGCGCCCTTGCGAAGCACGGAATCCTTCGCGGCTTTTGCCGCCTTGCGCGCGCGAAGTGCGAGTATTACTTTGTTCACAATCGCGCGCGCGTCTTCGGGGCTCTCTTCCAAAAATGCGCCGAACGCTTCGCCAAACACAGTCGCGACGGCGCCCTGCGCCTCCACACTGCCGAGTTTCGCCTTTGTCTGACCTTCAAATTGAATCTCGCGAAGCTTTACTGAAACGACTGCCGTGAGGCCTTCCAGCACATCATCGCCTGTGAAATTGTCTTCGTTTTCCTTCACCAAACCAGCTTTGCGCGCGTATGTATTTATGGTACGCGTCAGTGCTGTTTTAAAACCGGTGATATGCGTACCTCCCTCGGGATTGGAAATATTGTTTGCAAAGGCAACGATGCGCGCTGAAATATCGTCGGTATATTGGAGCGCCACCGCGACTTCCTCCACACCTTCGCCCGCTTTTTCTACGGAGAAAATATGCTTATGCACCGGCTTTTGTCCTTCGTTATAAAATTGCACGAGAGACACCAGTCCTCCTTCAAAATAAAACGAGTGGGAGGGTACATCAATCTCCAATTCTCGGAGATAAAATACATCAGCCAGATCTATCGGCTTAGTGAACGCACGCGCATCAATAACGCTGATGCGCAGACCTTTTACGAGATACGCCTGCTCACGCATATGCGCGATAACTTTGTCGCCGTTAAAAGCAATTTCCGGGAAAATCTTTGCGTCCGGTTCAAACGAGACAATAGTGCCGTGAAGATTGCTCGCGCCAATTTTCTTGACGCGCGCCTTTGCAACACCACGCTCATATTCTTGCCGATACACGCCGCCGTCTTTGTGTACGACGACTTCCATATACACCGAGAGTGCGTTCACGACGGAGGCGCCAACTCCGTGGAGCCCGCCGGAAATGGTGTACCCTTCACCACCGAACTTTCCGCCCGCGTGCAGTGTAGTCATAATCGTCTCTAGCGCCGACACTTTTGTCTGTTTGTGCATATCTACCGGGATGCCGCGCCCGTTGTCTACTACGCGCACGCAATTTCCAGGCAAAAGCGCCACTTCGATATCATTTGAAAACCCGCCCATCGCCTCGTCGCGCGAGTTGTCAAAGATTTCGGTAATGAGGTGATGCAAACCCTCCAGCCCCGTCGTGCCGATATACATACCGGGGCGCTTGCGCACCGGCTCAAGCCCTTCCAAAACAGTAATGGAAGAGGCATCATACAGATGCCCTGACTTGTGCTCTTTTTTGGTTTTCTCCGCCTTGTTTTTAGCCATTTTAGTACCCCTATTATACCAAATTCTCCTCACAAATTCAAATACCGCGCACGGTTTTTTAGGTGCTCGTCGTGCGTCTTGGCATAGTGCATTTCGCCGTTTTTATCGGACAAGTAATACAGATACGGCGTGTCTATTGGCGTTACTGCCGCGCGAAGCGCGTCTAATCCAGGGTTTGCAATTGCTCCGGAAGGGAGGCCTTTGTATTTATAAGTGTTATATGGCGAGTCCACAAGCAAATCACCATTGGTTAGATCATACGCTTTGCCTTCAAAAATATATGGGAATACGGCATCTACCTGAAGCGGAATGCCGAGCCGCAAGCGTTTCCACAAAATACCGGAAATACTGCGGCGCGTGTCTGTCGTTCGCGCTTCTTTTTCAAGAATTGACGCCATAATAACGACGTCTCTCAGCGGTTTTTTAAAAATCTGTATCAGTGGTTCAAGTTCGGTTATTTTTTTACTGAAATTATTTTCCATTACCGCAATCACTTCCGATGCGGACACATTTGGCAAAAATTGGTAGGTATCCGGAAAAAGATACCCTTCTTTTTTAGCGGCAAGAGAGAGGAACTCGCGCGCGCTAAACTTCGGTAGCGCGCGCGCCAAGATGGAAGCAATTTCTTTATTAGTAAGCCCCTCTGGAATCACAACACGCGTTTCTTCCAACCCGTATTCCCCACTTACCAGCCGTTCTGCAATTCGTAGCGCCGACGAACGATCTTTGAAAAAATAATCGCCAGCTACTGCACCGCGCGAACCGGCGCGGAGTGTTATAAACGCTTTCAGCCAAAACGCGGAGCGCACCAGTTTTCGCTCTTCAAAACTGTCCGCAAGAGCAGAAAGCGCAGTTCCCTTTTCAATCGTCAAAAATGTTTCTTTCGGAAAATTAAGCGGCGGGCGGTTGTAAAACGCTTGCACGAATGCAAACAATAGAAACGCGATAACGAAAAAGAGTTTGACGCGCATAATTACACTGGCAAATTCGGCGGTGGCTCAGCTTTGCGCGACGGCGCACGGCCAATAGTTGGCGTTCCAGCCACCTTGCCCGGGAAGTGATAAATGGTTGCCAATTCTTCGGCAGTTAAAATAAACGGCTTTTTAACATGGAAAAACCTATATGGGTAGTGGAAAAACGAACGCCGACGGTACGCGTCGTACATTTTCAGTCCGTAAATTCTCATAAAATGAGCGGCAATCTTTTCGCGAAATCCAGTGAACCACAACAGATCTTTTGTTTCGTCTGCGAGGTCGGTAAACCACGCAAGACTAAACTCATTAAAGTGATTAGCGCCATATTGGCGAAAAGATCCAACTAGTCCAGGAATTGACTTCGGAATCTCCGACTGTGCATCTCCCTCTGCGAAATATAACGCGCGAATCATGCATTCATAAGCAGGTTTGTTTAAACTTCGTTCAATTGCGGCAACCTGGTCTTTTTCACCTTCAGTCAGTGTTGGCATTATAGGAAAACCTGTTGCGCTTTCTTTTCTTGTTGATTTCGTCTTTGGGTCGCGCATTAAGATGTCGTTCACCATTTTTTGCGCTTCTTCCTTCCAATCTTTACGCGAAAAAAGGTGTCCGTGCACCCATGAACGATCTTGATGCGCTTGCGCAAGAATTTGTATCCAGCACTGCTCGCCTTTTTTCAATCCGCCCAAAAATTCCAGCATAGGAGTAAGTGGGTCTACTTTTATTTCTTCTTCCTCTTCTTTGTCTAACCCGTAGTCAATGTAGGTTTTAATAGGAAGAGGGTCAGGTTTTTTTAGCTTCACATAGGTGCCCCACATAAATCTTCCTTCCGGTCCGTACGGATAGCGCGCCGCGTAATCCGCCGCTTCGCTTATTTCCACCGTCGGATATTGGGCGTAAATTTGCGTCTCTACAATCTTGCGGAGTTTTGGCCACACCCAGATAAAAAAGTGCACATCTCCTCCAAACGATGCAATTTCAAACGAGTACCACGGCCCAACTTTTCCGTCCCAAAAAGTATCCACATAGGTTACCGATCCCTTGCTCCACACCGCGGATGAAAAGAAAAGCTCCATCGCTTTCGGGCTGCGCAAGATCTCTCGCGGCAATTTAATTTCCAGAAGTACCGAGCCGGTTTTTTCAAAAAAAGCGGAACGCACATACCACAGCCATATGTGTATAAATACGATCACCAATACGACTGGCATCCAAAGCGGCGCAAGCTCACGCATCCACGCAACGCTTACCAAGAAAATTGGCATGAATACTTCCTTCCACAATATGCCATACGCGACGAGTCCAGCAACACTCGTGCGGAAAAAGTACGCGCGCCACGGGTTCTCCTTGTCTTTTTTAAACAAGTAGGTCGCAAGCGCTCCGAATGCATTAAAAAAATCTCCAAGTATCGCCGACATACCCGTTAAGTATAGCATGAAGGAAATAGTTGGTAATTTGCATCAGCGTTCAATGTACTCCTGAGCATTGAGCGCAAGCCACTCAAAAAACTGCTTCATAACATACACGCCGCCGACGGTATTCTCGCGCGGCCCTTTTTCCAACAAGACAACAAATGCGTATCGCGGCGCTTCGTAAGGGAAAAACCCGACAACCCACGAATGCACGCGCTTTTTGGAAATGCCGACTTCGGCGGTTCCTGTTTTCGCAGCAACCGACACAAACGGCAGGTACAGCCCGCCAGCAGATCCTTCGGTAACCGCAAGCCGCATTCCTTCGCGCACGACCCGCAAGTTCTCATTCGACACCGACACATTCTGTTCATCTGTTTTTTCTCCCGCAATCAAGGTCGGCTGAAGTAATATTCCTCCATTTGCGACTGCAGAAATGGCGCGAAGCATCTGTAAAGGCGTAACGAGAATTCCGTATTGTCCGATAGAGGTGTTGTAGGTGTCGCCGACTCTCCACAGGTCGTTTGGAAATGTGATCTTTTTCCATTCCGGACCCGGAATCGTACCGGATGCGCCACCCAAAAGCGGATCGGCAAGCGCTTCACCGAGGCCAAACAGGCGCAAGTATTTTTCAATACGCGCGATGCCGAGGCCTTTTTGATTTTCAAATCCGCCACCGATTTCATAAAAATACACATTAGACGATACGGCGAGCGCTTGTCGCATATCTACCCATCCGTGCGCTTTCCAGTCGTTAAATATCGAAGTCCGCTTTTTGTCGTACGGATTAGGTATTGAAATAAAACCAGTACTCAAAATTTGCTTCTCTGGCGTAATGATATTTTCTTCAAGCGCCGCGGCAGCTAAAAGCGGCTTTACAATAGAGCCAGGCGCGTAGAGCCCCGCGGTCGCGCGATCCAAAAACGGCTTCTTTTGGTCATTCACAAACGCCGAGATGCGCGCCGCTGGAACGCCGTTCGAAAGAACTTGCGGCTCATATTCAGGAGCGCTTGTGAGCGCGATTACTTCTCCATTTTCCACATCCATGAGCGCTGCCGCTCCACCTTCAAAGCCAACCGCACGAACACGCTCCATAAGCAATCCGTACAGCACTTCATTCAAACGCGCGTCAATGGTAAGTGTTAGGTCATCCCCTTTGCGCGGCAAATCTACCACGCTTTCAGATACCACCGTTCTGCGCACATCAAACTCAATTGTGCGTACTCCGTTTTCTCCCGCGAGTGCTTCATTGTATTCGCTTTCCGCGCCCGCAACCCCATTAAAATCGTTGCGCACATAAAACCCGCTCGAATCCTTGCTCGGGTATTTGAGAAAGCCAATTGTATGTGCGGAACCTGAGCGTGCCGTGTAGCGACGCGCTAGAAATTCGTCGTGTTTCGTGTCTGGAGCATTCCATGCCAGCTGTTCTCCGTTGCGGTCCAAAAGCCGTCCTCGTTCTGCGAACAGCGGAGTCGTCTTGAGCGTATTGGCGAGACTCCTCTCCGCGTACGCATTTCCTTCAGCAATCTGAATCTGCCAGAGGCGTGTGCCGAAAATGACAACCACCAATAAAAAAAACACACCGAGCGCCACCGCAGAACCACCGCCAAGGGGCCGCTCAATTCGGCCTTCAAATTGAGCTTTATCAAACTCCGGTAAATTAACATCATCAAGAAAAATCTCGTCTGGCGAGATTTCCGTAGTAAACTTTTTCTTTTTTATTCTCTGGAATACCATCGAAGTGATTTTTTGAGCCGCCATACGATTAATAACAAAATGGCGATACCAACCGTATATATAAACTGAAACCCAAACCAGCGCGGTTCCGGTGCGGCGTATAGCGCATCCAGTATGACGCCGACTGCGATCGCTTCCCAAAACCGTGGAAAGAAAAACGATACCGCGACGGCGGCCGCGGCGGTTGCGGCCTGCGGCGCAACCGCCGCTCCAATGACGAGCGCCACTACTGTTAATATACGATAAAAATTCTTCATAGTTCACATCCCGACATCCACCGCCCGCAACTCAAAGATATTGACTGGAAGGCGGAAAAAGATTTTGACTGCGCCCTCGCTTGCGTTCGTTATCGCATCCACCACAGCGAACAATTTCGGCGATATGCTTGCCGCAAACGCGCCATCCCCAACTGATACCGGAACATCTTTTGCTATTCTCGTTTCAAAAGTTCCGCCCCCGCTTCCTATAAGTTCAACCGGAAACTTGCCGGAAATTTGCGCAATTGTTTTTTTGCCTGCGGTTGAGTAAAGAGAAACGAGTGATGTATTCCCGTTAACTTCTGCAACTTCTCCTATAACAAACCCCGATGCCGATACCGGCATACCAATATGCACTCCGTCGTCGTACCCCGTGCCGATAATGAGCGTATCGTATGCGCTCCAGCGCGGCCGCGAAAGCACGACCGCGACCAGTGTTCCTTCCGCGCTCGGTATCTCTCGCGCTTCAGGAGACGCGGCAGACACAGACCGTAAAAACTCATTCTCGGATTTTACGCGTGCAAGTTCATCATCAAGCGCCGCGATTTCATTCGTAAGCGCATCACGCGAACTGAAAAATGCGCCAATGGAAGCGGCCGCGGAAAGCGCGCTGTCACGCGCATAAAACAGCGGCTTTGCAATACCTGCTGAAATAGGCGAGAAAATATTCGGCGCGAGCCATTGCAATACAAATATGGCGAGCGCAAACACGCACACACCGACAAGTGCGCGCACATACTCGGAACGCGGTTTTTTACGCTGGAGGTGGAAGTTCATTTGAATCGGGTTCAACAAGCAGGTCCGAAAATTCCTCGAGCCGTTCCAGAATCACACCCGCGCCGCGCGCCACGGCAGTCAATGGCTCCTCGCCGATATGCACTGGAATTTTCATATGCTCTTCAATTAAGGCATCGAGTCCGCGCAAGAGTGCGCCGCCTCCGACGAGGTACATACCGCGGTGCATAATATCTGAAACGAGCTCCGGAGGCGTCGCTTCAAGCACGCCGCGAATTGATTCAAGTAAAATATCTAGCGATGGCGCAAGCGCGTCGCGTACATCTGCGTCGGTTACCGAAATTTCCCGCGGTAGTCCGGTCACAATGTCGCGCCCGCGCACTCCTGTTTGTAATATCTCACGCTGCGGTATTGCCGAACCGATTGCAATTTTAAGCCCTTCCGCGGTTTTCTCGCCGATGAGCACTTTGTATTCACTCCGCACGAAACTAATAATGTCGCTATTAAAACGATCTCCCGCAATTTTCAAACCCTTTGAACGCACCACCCCGCCCATAGATACGACGACGATATCGGAGGTGCCGCCGCCAATATCCACCACCATCGTTCCTACCGGTTCTTTGATTGGCAAATGCATCCCGACTGCGGCGGCAATCGCTTCGTCTACGAGAAAAACCTCGCGCGCGCCGCGGCTTTCGGTCGCATCGCGCACCGCGCGCGTTTCCACATTGGTGACGCCCGCAGGGACGCCGACAATTACTCGTGGTCCGAGCATGGCGCGGCGCCCCCCTTCCGCGCGACGCATCAAATACGAAAGCATTTCTTCCGTTACTTCAAAATCGGAAATAACGCCACCGACCATCGGCTTGACGGCAACAATGTGCGGAGGCGTGCGCCCGAGCATTTCTTTTGCCGCAGAACCAACCGCTACCACTTGGTTCGTTTTTTGATTCACCGCCACCACCGACGGCTCGTTAATTACGATTCCCCTCCCGCGCACATACACCAATGTATTCGCGGTGCCGAGGTCAATCGCAATATCGTTTGAAAACTTGCTTTTGATTTTATTCCAATATTCTTTGAGCATGAGCGTGCGGACAGTATGCCTGTTTTTTGCCAAAATGAAAACGCTTGACTGTATAAACGAGATGTGCTATCTTTTACTTAGACGATCGTTCGGAAGAATTGAAAGGAATTAAATGAAGAAAGTCTTAACAAACGGAGAACTACTTTTGGTAGAAAGTATATTGGGAGAGTATGTATTGAGAGAGGAAGTGATGGCTCCGAAAAATACCGCTCGGCTCAAAAGAGCACTCATCAAAGTTATATCTCTACTGGACGAACGCGAACGCATTATTGTTGAATTAAGAGTTGGATTGGTAGATGGCCGTCCACGAACATTCAGGGAGATAGGAGAACAATTTAAGGTCACTGGTACTCGCATTCGCCAAATTGTAGCTAAGGCGATGCGTAAGGCGAGACATCCTACACGAATTCATTTTCTTGATGGGTTTTACTCTTAGAGCATTTGCGCAAAAGCTCTAAAAACGCCGCATGGTTCGCCCAGCGGCTTTTTTTATTCCCCCCCCAACCCTCTCCTTCCTTTATTTTCCCTCATTCCCCCACCTATTCCAATTACTTGCTATAGCAGATAACTGGAAGAGGTGTTATTTTTTGAGTTCAAAATGGCGGAGCAATTCGGCTTCGTGCGAAACGGAAGAAAGGGTTGCGTAGCGAACAAAATGCCGCACATTGAAAAAGGTGGCGATAAAATCAATCTCGTCGCGGCAGGGGTACGGATGCACGAACACCGACTTTTGCCAATGATAAAAGTCCAAATCGTACAATTTCAGCCGGAGCGATTCGCGTGCGGTTTTCCAACCTTCGGGAATATCAAAAAATACCGCGTGCCACATTCCGTCCCATTGTGTTGGCTTCGCTATCTCCATTTTGTGCAGATGAAAGGTGAGCGCCCGCTTTTTGCCGCGTTCAGAGAGGACAACAGTGCGCATTCCGTCTGTATCTTCTTCTATACGCACTAATTGCTCATCTTCAAATTCCTGAATAATACGATAGAGATAAGCGCGGTTAATCTGTTTCCACTCTTTCGCCAATTCGCCGAGAATGCGAAACTGCCTTGGTAGGGTTCCGGCAAAGCTAAGCGCTATGCCCGCCTGCAGTAACAGAAGCACTTTCTGCTTGACTGGACTAGAGATGCGCCTTTTGCGTACAAAAAGTGTTTTTCTCATTTCTTTTATTCTTTTATCTTATTTTATTTTAATACCTCTCCCAACTATCTGCTATAGCAGATAGTTGGGAGAGGTTACTACTGCATCATATAGTGTTACTGGTGGACCCTACTTTCCGGAAATCATTTTTAATAATTCCGCGTGAGAGATGAGGCGTGGGGAGTCACTTGTTCGTTCTTTTATTTCAACTTTTCCGACAGGGGTTTTTTCGGAGATGACTGCGCGGAGCGGAATGCCGATAAGGTCGGCGTCCGCAAACTTTTCGCCAGCGCGCGCATCGCGTTCGTCGTAAAGTGTTTCAATGCCGACTTTTTGCAATTTTTCGTACAGCGCATCTGCTTCTTTTTTAACTTTCGCGGAAGAAGCGAGCGATATGAGATGCACGGTAAATGGCGCAATGTTTTTTGGCCACACGATTCCTTTTTCATCTGAAAATAATTCAACCACAACGCCCATCGCCCGCCCCGGCCCAATGCCGTAACTGCCCATAAACACGGGTAATTCTTTTCCTGTTTCGTCGCGATACTGCAAACCGAGCGCATCGGAAAACTTAGTGCCGAGCGTAAAGATGTTGCCGACCTCAACTGCTTTCTCGCGCGTAAACTTTTCTCCGCCACATTTAGGACATACTGTTTGTTCGGTAATAATTTCGTCATTCAACGCAATGCTACACTTTTCGCACAAATGAATCGTATCCTCTCCTGCGGCGCAAATGGTCTGAAACTCATGAGAGTTCTTGCTAAACGATCCGCCGGAGGCGAACGCAAGAACGGTCTTCTCCCCTATACCGATGCGTTTGAAAATAGTGTTGTACGCTTTTTTGACCTGTTCGTAAAAGGGTGTGTGCTCAGCTTCGTTTCTGCTAAACGAGTACAAGTCCTTCATCAAAAACTCTCTGCCGCGAATGATACCGCTTCGTGCACGCAGCTCATTCCGAAACTTCACTTGAAATTGGTACAGGTATTTCGGGAGGTCTTTATAAGAAGAAATGTGGTCTCGCATAAGTGCGGTCAATGGCTCCTCGTGCGTAAAAGCAAGTCCTGTTTCCGCGCCGCCCTTGAGTTCGGTCTTGAACCACGAGTCCACCGCCTTTTCATCCCACCGTCCCGTCTTTTCCCACACTCCTTTGTCTTGCAAAGCAGAAAGAAAAAGCTCTTGCCCGCCGAGCGCGTTCATTTCTTCGCGAATAATGCCGATTATTTTATTCAACACGCGAAGTCCGAGAGGCAAATACGAATACACGCCAGCCATTTCTTTGTGGATAAACCCCGCGCGAATTAAAAGCTTCGCGTTTTGCGACACCTCATCTTTCGGCGCATCCCGCCGCGTTTTGGTAAAAAGAAACGATTGCTTCATGTTTTTATAGTATACCCTATCATGTGGAGTTATTGTAGCATTTGCGCGAACCTATTTTCAAGAAAAAATGAAGGACTAGCGTTTCCCCGCGCGTGCTACGCACGCCTCTGTGCGAAACACAGAGCTTTCCAAGAATGGAAAGTGCGGGGAAAACGCAATACAAAGCGGACGAAGTTTTGCGAAAGCTATTTTCGGGAGGAAGGATTCGCAAAACCGAGACTAATGTTTTTGAAATTCGACGGGATTCGGGTTTCCGCCCCGCAGGAGGGTGCGGGAGGAATGGGGGGCGGGCATTTTGGATTTTGGCGGAGGGGGCTTATAGAAATTCAAATACAAAATATGGTAAAATCTTTCTATGAAGGATTTTGACTCTTGGAATGAATTAAAAAAGAAAATTGAAGACGAGAAAAATGATCCTGATAAATTTCCAAAAGAGGGAGAAGTTTGGATGTGTAGTTTAGGAAGAAATATCGGTTTTGAACAAAACGGTTCAGGAGGCAATTTTTCTCGCCCAATTTTAATTATTAAAAAATTTAACAACCACATGTTTTGGGCTGTATCACTTTCCACGAAACAGAAAGATTTTGATTTTTATTTCAATTACACTGATCCCAATAATCAAAAAGTTTCTGCCATTTTAGCTCAAATGAAATTATTGAGTGTGAAAAGATTAAAAAGAAAGCTCTATGAGGTTCCAAATGAACTTTTTGATGAAATTAAACAAAAATTAAAATCTTTCCTCTAGAAACTCGAAACCCCGCTTTTGGCGGGGTTTCTCGGAGCCTTTCGGCACTTTGTATACTTAGTATAGCAAGTGAGTAAAAGAAGTCAAGCGAAAATCAAACAGGCTTTTTAGCTAGGCAAGACAAGACCTAGTCATCTAACGATTTCCCAAAGCTAAAAAAATATAAATTATTCCATTAAGAAGATTCAGTGTAGCAATTAGCACAATAACAAGTGAATAGTGATTAAAAATCGAGATTTGCTCAATTGGCACATTGGGATAAGTCTCTTTTAGGGAATTCCAAATCTCGCCTTTCATAAGCATACTCATCTTTACACCACTTTCTTTATAAATGGTGATCGGAAATAAACTTGAATAATTCACTTGTTGTGACAAATCACCCCAAGTCCAAGGTGTTGTAGTTTTATATGCAATAAATTTTTTAATATCAGATATATCAATTCTCTCACGCTTATTTGATTTGTATTCAACCTCGATTGCATCTTTGTCAATAAAAATTGTTTTAGGACCCCTAAAGAAAAAGTGTGTCAGAGTTATAACTGGTATTACTGTAAATAATAACCACTGTAACCAAATAGGGATGCTTTTAATAAAATTAAATATATAGGAAAGGCCATCAATAAATTTAGTGGTAAAAAGGAAATAAGGAATGAGTAAAATTA
>JAUYPY010000039.1 GCA_030697445.1 bacterium
AGATTTATAGAAAAAGATGAAATAAAAGATGCTAACGATTGCTATGCCGTAGCCAGCTAAACTGATAAACCCCAAGATGGCGCTTAACGAACTATCAGGAATCAACTTTAATGCAAAGGACAACAGAGCTGGCACTAGAAAAATCAAACCTATCTTTTGAGCAACCACACCTTTTATTGATCTTTTTGATGATATTCTTACTTCCTTTCGGAATACCATGTATAAACCTGCGATTAGAAAAAATATAGCTAACATACTGTTTTGATTATTTGTAATAACTTAAATGTACCACTAAAAAAGCGGGTTGTCCCGCTTTTTTAATATAATTCAATCCCTCGACTCGCGGACTCGCTCGGGATAATTTTCGAAGACGAAAACTACCACGCAAAATGCGCGAACGCCTTGTTCGCCTCCGCCATTTTGTGCACATTCTCGCGCTTCTTCACCGCGTCGCCTTCGTTTTTGGAGGCGGCAATGATTTCATCCGCAAGTTTGATGTGCATCGGCTTGCCTTTCTTGGCACGCGCCGCGGCTATGAGCCAATTCATAGAGAGAAGTTGGCGGCGCGCGGCCCTTACTTCTATCGGCACTTGGTAATTTGCTCCGCCGACGCGCCGCGAGCGCACTTCCATAAGTGGTGTGACATTTTTGAGCGCGGCATCAAACACTTCAAGAGGATTTTCCACCTTTGCCTTTTCTTTAAGTATGGTAAACGCGCCGTACACGATTTTTCGCGCCGTTTCCTTCTTGCCTGCATTCATCACATAGTTCACAAACTTCGCCACTTTCGGCGAATTATAAACGGGGTCTGCGGTTGCCTCTTTTCTGCTTTTAATTTTTCGTCTCATAGTTATTTAGGCCGCTTTACGCCGTACTGGCTTCTGCCTTTGCGGCGATTTTCCACCCCCACTGCGTCCAACTTGCCGCGCACGATCGTGTAGCGCAAGTTCACATCCTTCACGCGCCCGCCGCGCACGAGTACCACCGAGTGCTCTTGCAAGGTGTGCCCAACCCCCGGAATGTAGGCAGTAATTTCCATACCGTTTGTGAGCCGCACGCGGGCGATTTTGCGGATTGCGGAGTTCGGCTTGCGCGGCGTCTTGGTCGTTACCTTCGTGCACACGCCGCGCTTAAACGGAGAATTGAAAAACACCGGCTTGTTCCGGAGTACATTGAAGCTCTTGGTGAGCGCCGGCGTTTTGTTCTTGCGAACCCGCTCTTTGCGGTGTCGTTTGATAAGTTGGTTTATCGTAGGCATGTCGGCAAAATATAATACAATCCAAACAAAAATGCAAATGTACGGTTTTTTACGCGCCGATTCCGGTAAAGATGCGGAATAGAAAACCGACGAGCGGCGCAAGGAATTCCCAGAGGAAAAAGATGAAAAAGAGTAGAATAAAAAGCGAGTATTTTTCCAAAAATGGAACGACGGGTGATTGTGGGGGCAAAAATGCAAACAGTATTTTTGAGCCATCCAATGGCGGAATCGGCACCAAATTAAACAACGCGAGCAAAATGTTAATCAGAACAACAGATGCCGAGACCGCGACAAAAGAAACCGGCAAAGCGTTTCCGAAAAAGCGAATACAGAGCCCGAACACCAGCGCGATAAGAATGTTGGATGCGGGACCTGCGACCGAAACCCACGCTTCACCATATTTACCGCGCAAGTTGTAGGGGTTTACCGGCACGGGCTTTGCCCAGCCGAAAATAATGCCGGCTTTTGAGAGAATTAAAAGGATTGGTACCAAAATTGAGCCGAAAAAATCAAGATGCTTGAGCGGGTTAAACGAAAGCCGCCCCGCCATGCGCGCCGTCGGGTCGCCCAAGTAGTTCGCCACCGCGCCGTGCGACACCTCGTGCACGACAACGGACATAATTAAAATCGTGATGGAAAAAATAATATCTAGTTCCATAATTACAAAAGGTATGATACCATATCCTCCTATGAGGATTTGCCCAATAACCAAGAAAATATCCGTGATGCGCGGGAGCTACAGCAACCGCACGCGCGCCACGCAATACAACCCCTGCGGCAAAAATCGGAGCTACCCCAATATGCAGAAGAAGCGCATTTTTATTCCTGAACTAAATAAGCGCATCACGCTCACCATCTCAGCCCGCGGACTTAAAACCATACAAAAAAACGGCGCATACGCGACGCTCAAAAAAGCGGGGGTGATTTAAATAAATTCAAGATTTCTCTTTACAAAAAACTCGCCCTGAAGGGCGAGTTTTTTATTCCAACACAATAATTTCACTAGTTATGATTCTTGATTTCCGAGCGCATTTTGGCGAGAAAGCCCGCCGCCGCATCCTGGCCGCCCAAACCGAATGCCAAGCCGAACCCGATAGAGAGCGCAACGACGACTCCGGTAAAGAGCGTTTGCACAAATGGCGCGGCAATACCGAGCTGGAAGAGCGCCATCAAGACCGCGAAAATCCAAATCGCCCACTTTGTCACGCTCCCGAGGAAATTCGCCGAGCGAATTTCCGCCGCCTTTGCGGCTCCAACCACGACCCGCTGCATCGCGGAGGCGATAACGACCGCGACCAAAAGAATCAAAACCGCAACAATAACGCGAGGCAAATAAAGAAGTACTACTTGCTGAAGGAATGTGTTCACTTGCGTGAGCCCCAGCACCTCAAGCGAGGCGACGAGAAACACGACAATCACAAACCATTCCACAAGCCCTCCGACAAATCGCCCCGAATCCAAAACAAACCCGCCGCGCTTCAGCACTTCGTCTACGCGCGCGCTTTCCAAAAGCGAATCAACTTTGAGCGCGCCGATAATGTGCGAAACGACACGGCCGAGCAAACTGCCGATCGCCCAACCAACTGCAAAAATAACGATTGCAATAACCAACTGCGGCAAAAAGGCCGCAATTCCCAACCACAGGTCCTGGAAGCTTCCTTGCAAGACCGAACTCCATGCGTCTAACATGATATTTTCTTAAAAATTAATTAATAATCTTTTCTAAAAACAAACAGCAAGACCTTGCCGCTCGTTTATGTACGACCATATAATGCGACTATTATACCCT
>JAUYPY010000025.1 GCA_030697445.1 bacterium
CCTTTAGCTCAGTGGAAGAGCGTTCCGTTCACATCGGAAAGGCCGTAAGTTCGATCCTTACAAGGCGCATAGAAGGGCCTGTAGTCTAGTGGTACGACGCGTCATTCGCATTGACGAGGCGGGAGTTCGATTCTCCCCAGGTCCAAAGTAGTTGACAAAAATATAGGGTATGCTATACTGTCGGCAGTCGGTTGAAACATACCGAAAAACCGTTAAAAACAAACCCGCCTCATCGGCGGGTCGCCGAAGAGGCGACAAATACCAAAAAGAAAGATCCACATGAGTTCGTTCATTGAGTTTATATTCAAACCGTTTGTTCGTCGGCACAAACCCGTGGTACCTCCACAGGAGGTTGAGTCTTTCCCGAAGTTTGAGAACGATAATCGTGAGCTTATCCGTGAACTCACGGAGCTCGAGCCAATTGTGGAAATTCCGGAAAAGTCCGACGAGTAACTCACTTCGGAACAAACCCTCAGCAGAGCAATCTGCTGGGGGTTTTATGTTACAATAATTTGCATCATGCATCTTAAGTCCCTTGAATTGTCGGGCTTCAAGTCGTTTGCGAAACGGACGATATTGGAATTCAAGACCCCGATTACCGCGATTGTTGGGCCAAACGGCAGTGGAAAGAGCAATGTAAGCGAGGCGCTTCGCTTTGTGCTCGGCGAGCAGTCGGTCAAAAGCATGCGCGGCAAGCGCACCGAGGATTTGATTTGGAACGGCGCTGACGGAGCGCCCCGAGGAAATCGAGGGGCGGTGAAAATTGTCTTTGACAATTCGCATCATTTGTTCAATTTGGATTTTACTGAGGTTTCAGTGGAGCGCGTCGTGTACCGCGACGCATCAAGCGAGTATCTTTTGAACGGAAGCCCGGCGCGTTTGCGCGACATTCACGAGCTTTTGACGGAGGCGCACATCAGCCACGGTGGGTACCATGTGATATCCCAAGGCGAGGCGGACCGGATTTTGAACGCATCCATTCGCGAGCGGAGGGAAATGATTGAAGACGCGCTTGGTTTGAAAATCTACCAATGGAAGCGCGCGGAGAGCGAAAAGAAGCTCCTACAGACAAAAGAAAATATGAAGCAAGTGGAGTCGCTCCGGCGCGAGATTGCCCCGCATATTTCGTTTTTGAAAAAACAGGCGGAGAAAATAGAAAAGGCGAAGTTGATTAAAGAAGAGCTTGCGGGGCTGTATCGCGAATATTTCGCACGCGAGGCGGCGTTCATTGCGGCTGAAAAGAAGTTTGTTGCCGATGAAAGTCGCGATCCAAGAGCCGAGCTCGTGACGCTTGAAAAAGAATTGGCCGTGGCGCGGGGCGAGAGTGCGAAAAAGAAAGATAGTGACGCGGAGGAAAAATTGCGCAAGTTGGAGCGCGAGGCATCTGTCGCGCGCGAAGAAGTGAATCGTCTAGCGCGTGATCTCGGTCATATTGAAGGCGAGTGCGCTGCGGCGGAGCGTGCGCTTAAAGAACGAAAAGCTATGCATTCGCGCAAAAGCGTTGCGTTCGGCGAAGTGGAGGCTCTCGCGCACGCCGTGGAAGTGGAAACAGTTTTGGATCGCATCAAAGAGCTTTTGCGCGCGTTTGTGGAAAAACATCGGAGCGCGCCCGCAGTCGGAGAGGCGTCGCTTGAGAAAGAAGTTGCCGCGCTTTCCGAAAAACGACGCGTTTTGGAAGTGGAAAGCGCCGCGGCGGGTAAACGGGAAAAAGAGGCGCGCGAAGGCGTGGAACGCCTTCGCGCCGAAATGCTTGCCGAACAAGATTCTTCGCGCGAGGCGGAGAAAACCGTGTTTCGTTTGTTGGCGCGGAAGAGCGAGCTTGCGGGAGTAACGCGCGCGCTTGAAGCGCGCGCGAGCGCTGCAGATCATGCTGATGCGGATTTCAAGCGTGAGTTGCACGAAGCGGCGGTCGTGGCGGGGCGCGGTGCGGTTCAATATGAAGCGTTACCTAACGATACCCTCAATCCTCCAAAGTCAGATCGGGTAGAGCAGGAAGAACGGCGTCGTAAAATAGAACGATTGAAAATACGGATTGAGGATTCGGGGACTTCTGGCGCAGACGATGTGCTAAAAGAATACACTACCGCAACCGAGCGCGAGGCGTTCCTCGCGCGCGAGCTTGCCGATTTGGATCGCTCGGCGCTGTCGCTTAAAGAGTTGATTACTGAACTCCGCGAGAAGCTTGACCGCGAGTTTACGGAGGGGGTTGCGCGCATTAACACGGAGTTTCAGAAATTATTTTCCATAATGTTTGGCGGTGGTACTGCGAAAGTAGCAGTCGTGAAAGCATTAAAGCGCGGGACGCGCGCAAGTGCGGATGGAGAAGAAGATGAAGCGGAAGCATTTGCACAGACGGTTGCAGAAACAGAGGCGGCGGAGGAGGGTGTTGAGGTAGAGGTATCTATTCCGCGCAAGAAAATAAAGGGGCTCGTTATGCTTTCCGGCGGCGAGCGCGCACTCACATCCATCGCGCTTATCTTCGCGCTCTCGGCGGTGAAGCCGTCGCCGTTTATCGTCTTGGACGAGACAGATGCGGCGCTGGATGAGGCAAATTCCAAAAAGTACGGCGATATGATTGAACAACTCTCCGCGCATTCGCAGTTGATTTTGATTACCCACAATCGCGAGACGATGTCGCGCGCCGGTGTACTCTACGGCATCACTATGGAGCGCGGCGCCAGTAAGCTACTCTCCATCGCTTTTGAAGATGCCGTCTCGGTTGCTAAGTAGATTTTGTTCTGGTATGCTGGTGGACTATGATTTCCCTTGCGTATGAAAAGCGCGATACGAAGGTCAAGCCCTCTGCCGTGAGGCGCGCTGGCAAGGTTCCGGCTGTATTTTACGGGCGGAAGCGCGTGGCGACTTCTATTGAGTTGGTCGCGAAGGTATTTGAAAAAGTGTTTGCAAAAGCGGGAGAAAATGAAGTAGTAACATTGCAAGGCCCCGAGGGGGATGTGCCGACGCTCGTGCATGATGTGGCGCGACACCCCGTGTCGGGTACTGTTTTGCATGTAGATTTTTACGCATTTGAAGCGGGGCAAAAGCTTGCTGTAAAAGTTCCGATTGAATTTACCGGTGTATCTCCTGCAGTTAAAGAAAAAGGGGGGATTTTGGTGAAAGTGCTTCGTGAACTGCATATTGAAGCAGAGCCGTTAAAGTTGCCGCATAGTATTTCAATTGATATTGCTCCGCTTGAGGATTTTGAAAGCCAGATTTTGGCGAAACAGGTGGCGTTGCCCGAAGGCGTAACTCTTTTAGAAAAGCCGGACGAGGTGGTCGCGAGCGTGTATGAGCCGAAAGAAGAAAAGGTGGAGGAAGCCATCGCGCCCGATTTGTCGCAGATTGAAGTTGTGAAGAAAGGCAAAGAGCCGAAAGAGGGAGAGGAAGGCGAAGCTGGAACAGAAGAAAAAGCAAAAGCTGGAGGCGAGAAGCCCCGACGCCCTGACGGGGTCGGGGTCCCGACCAAAGCGTCGGGAAAAGAAGAGAAGAAGAAATAAGATATGGTAAGATAGACGGATGAGAGGTCTTTTTTGTATACTATTTGCAATTCTGACTGTATGTCTGAGTACTGTCGCAATCGCACAAACGAGCGATGATGTGGTCGCGCGACGTGCGGCGCTCCAGCAGGAACTTACAGCACTTGAAACGGAGATAGACAAACAACGCGCGCTTTTGGACGACTTGCGCGGTAGGTCGGTGTCGCTTGAGCGCGACATAGGAATTTTGAATGCCTCAATCAAACAATCACAACTCTCAATACGCGCGCGCGATATCGCGATTGCGGACTTGACTCGCGACATTGGAGGTAAGGCGAAAACAATCGGCGAACTGTCTGACAAAATTGAACGCGCAAAACTCTCTCTTTCTCAATTGGTACGGAAAACGGCGCGTTTTCAATCCGACTCTTTGCCTGAGCTTCTTTTGGGAGACGGGCGGCTCGCCAATCTTTTTATAGAAATGGATTCGTTTGCGTCGATAGAACAATCGCTCGGCGAAACCCTTTCCGGTGTGCGAATAGTAAAAAAAGATGTGGAAACGGAAAAGCAAGAGCTTGAAGGCAGACGCGCCGAAGAAACAGATTTGCGCGTTGCGCAGGAGCGCGACAAAAAACGACTGGAGGAACAGGAGGCGGAAAAGAACCGCATTCTGAAACTTTCCAAAGGCATTGAGGCGAATTATAAAGCTGTGATTTCGTCAAAAGAATACAGTGCCGCGAAGATACGGAGCGAACTGTTTATTTTGCGCGACAGCGCGGCAATTCCGTTTGAAAAAGCGCTTGCGCTTGCGCAAGATGCGCAGGCGAAAACAGGCGTACGCGCGGCGTTTCTCTTGGGTATTATCGCAGAAGAGTCAAACCTTGGTGAAAATGTAGGCAAAGGAAATTGGAGAATTGATATGAAAGCGCCGCGCGACACCGTGCCGTTTTTGGACATTACGCGGCGGCTTGGGCTAGACCCAGACCGTATGCCTGTTTCAAAAAAAGCATGGTACGGGTACGGCGGGGCGATGGGGCCTGCGCAATTTATTCCGTCAACCTGGATTTTGTATGAAGCAAAAGTTGCCGCGGCGACGGGTCACAACCCGCCGAACCCGTGGGACGCAGGCGATGCGTTTATGGCGTCTGCGCTTTATCTAAAAGACAGTGGGGCGGCGAAGGGTACGGCGAGCGCGGAACGCACTGCCGCTATCTGCTACTTGGCTGGCTGTGGAAATGCGAAAAAGAAAGCGTACGCGTTTTACGGCGACGATGTCGCGTCGCTTGCGGCGAAGTACCAAAGGCAGATTGATATTTTGAATCAATAAAACACTTCGCTTTCCGCTTCGTGTTTTGTGTGATATTTTGTAGTGAACGCCACCTTAGCTCAGTTGGTAGAGCGCCACTTTTGTAAAGTGGATGTCCCCAGTTCGAATCTGGGAGGTGGCTTTTTCAAGAATATGGAACATACGCAAACAGGTCACATGCATTTAATTTCGCAGGCGATACGGGAAATCGCGGATATCTTTGCAGAGCTTGGGTTTACGGTTGCAGACGGACCGGAAATAGAAGATGAGTGGCACAACTTTGATGCACTCAATATTCCGAAAGACCACCCCGCGCGGGATATGCAGGATACTTTTTGGATTAAATCAAAAGAGCGGCTCGTGCTTCGTACGCACACTTCACCGGTGCAGGTGCGGTATATGGAAGAAAAATTAAAAAAGGGAATTAAACCGCCGTATCGGATAATCGTGCCAGGAAAGGTATTTCGGAATGAGGCGACGGATGCGACGCACGAAGCGCAATTTTATCAGGTGGATGGGTTGTATGTTGATAAAAATGTTTCTATGGCGCAGCTCAAAGGCACGATTCTTCTTTTTTTCAGAAAGTTTTTCGGCGACGATAAGATAGACATCCGTTTTCGCCAGAGTTTCTTTCCATTTACCGAGCCATCGGTGGAAGTGGATATGGAGTGGAGAGGTAAGCCCCGACGCGAAGCGGTCGGGGTTCCGACCGAAGCGTCGGAATGGTTGGAAATGGGAGGTGCGGGGCTCGTGCACCCGAATGTGTTTGAAGCGGTCGGGTTGTCGGCGAAAAAATACCGAGGGTTTGCGTTCGGCGTCGGCATTGACCGTCTCCTTATGCTCCGCCACGGCATACCCGATATCCGGATGTTTTATAACGGCGATATGCGGGTTGTATCCCAATTTTAACTATGCTTTTTTCTTACCAGTGGTTACAAAGTTACTTTGATGAAAAACTGCCGGCACCGGAGGTGCTTGCGGAACGGTTGGCGCTTGGGTTTGCTGAAGTGGACGGCATAGAAGAAAAAGGGGACGATGCGATTTTGGATATCAAGATTTTGCCTGACCGTGCGTGCTATGCGCTGTCGCACAGGGGTGTTGCGGGCGAAGTGGCGGCACTATTGGGTCTGAAAATGAAAGAACGTGCAACGCGTGTTCCGCGCGCGCCGCGAAAAACGCGCATGATTTCCTTACGCGTCGATGACTCGAAACTGTGTCGGCGACATATCGCACGCATGGTTGAAAATGTTTCTGTCGGACCCTCGCCAGATTGGCTCAAAGAACGATTGGAGGCAGTAGGTCAGCGCAGTATAAATAATATAGTTGATGCAACTAATTTCATCACGCTCGATATGGGTCAACCCATGCACGCCTTTGATGCCGATAAGATAAAAGGAAAAGTAACGGTTCGGCCAGGCCTGGCGGGGGAAGTGCTCGTAACCCTTGATGGAAAGAGTGTCTACGTAGACCCGTCAATCGTTGTTATTGCCGATGAGGAAGGTCCGCTTGATATCGCGGGCATTAAGGGTGGAAAAAAAGCCGAGCTGGACAAAAATACAAAAACAATTCTTCTTTCTGTAGCGAACTTTGATCCAACAAGTATTCGGCGCACCGCGGCAAAGACAGGAATCAAAACGGACGCATCAAAGCGATTTGAAAATAATTTCACCGCTCTGCGCGCGAAAGACGGTATGGGCGAAATCGCCGCGCTTATCGCGACGCTCTGTACCGGCGCTACCTTTGGAAAAGAAATTGATATCTATCCGAAAAAAGAAAAAAAGCGCCGCATTGTAGTGCCTATAAAGTTTGTGAAAGACGCGCTAGGTCTAGATATTTCAGAAAAAGAAATGTGTGCGGCGCTGTCCCGGCTTTCAATTTCGTCCCGAAAACGGGGCGCCACGCTTATCGTTGCGCCGCCTCCGGAACGATTGGACCTCGCGCGTCCGGAAGATATTGTGGAAGAAATCGGGCGCATCTCGGGCTTGGAACGGATTCCGGAGGCGGCACTTCCACCTGTTTACGCGCCGCCTGCGATGAATAAGCGGCTTACTTTGGAAAATAGCATTCGTGACCTGTTGGTGTCCGAGGGGTTTTCTGAAGTAATGACTTCATCGTTTACATCAACGGGCGACATCGCGATTGAAAAGCCGCTTGCGTCCGACAAAGCATATTGCCGGAAGGATTTGTGGACCAACTTTCATCCGGCGCTTCTGAAGAATTATTCCAACGCGCCGCTTCTTGGTTACGAAGAAGTCAAGCAATTTGAGATTGGAAAGGTTTTTACCGCAAAAGGTGAACATTCCGCGCTTATTGTAGGTCTTATGCCCGCCCGAACGACCGTTCGGTCGGGCGGGCCGTCCAAAAAATCAGTAGGCGATATTTTACAGAAGGTTGAAAAAACGCTCGGCGTTACACTTGGCGGTAAGTTTTGTGGTGGAAATAATGTATATGAATGCACCCTTTAAACAATTCAAACCTTTCTCTCTTTATCCCTTCATTGTTCGCGATGTGGCGCTGTTTGTGCCGAGTGAAATGGATGCGGAACGCGTGCAGAAAATTATAGAAGGGGAGACGCGTGAGAAGGATGTTGTGGGAATCCGCTTGTTTGATTCGTTTGAAAAAAGATTGCCGGACGGTACACGCAAAACCTCACTTGCGTTCCGACTCGTGTTTCAGTCAATGAAAAAGACGCTCACCGACGCGGAAGCGAACGCGGCAATGGAAGCCGTCTACCGTGTGCTCCGTAGTCGTGGGTGCGAGATCAGATAAACTCTTTTTAAGTCCTCTCCCAACTAACTGCTATAGCAAGTAGTTGGAATAGTGAAAGGTGCGGGTAGTAAAAAATAAACAAATAAAAACCCGCGACAATATTTCAGATCGCGGGGAGATTTTAAGTCACTCAGGATACTTCACGAGTGTCGATGCAGAGCGTCGACACCTTTGGATACAGGTCTGGATTTGTTCCAAGGTTGAGATGTTCAATCGACCAAAACCATGTCCCATTGTGGCAGCACAGCACGGGATAGATGTCGGAGCAATCTGGCTGAAGCCGAAGCATCGTACCCCATGCCGGAATTGCGTCAGTTTTAAATCTTTGCAACTCCGATCGATGGTTTTTTTTCAGAAAATCAAGCATTTCAATATCAAGGCCGAGATATCCACGCGCCTTGAGACCATTGAATGCTTCTCGATTGAAACCATCTCCTGAATTTGGGATTGTCACCCGGACAATTCTCCTTAAACTAATTTCCATCACGGATGTGCCGTGCTCCAGCACCTCCAAGTGTTCGTTTGAACGACACCTGAGCACTTTTGTTGGGTCGAATTCCTTAGTGCGAAGAATTTTAATCAAGTCAGACATAATGCCACCTTTCTTCTTTTAATTGTTTTCTACAAAGAACGCTACGAGCAGTATAGCATATCGTATGCATCTGTCAAGCATTTTTCAATCCCCCTTTGAAGGGGGTAGGGGGATGTGGTATGATGCGGTTATGCCCCCCTTTCATCATTTCACCACTAAAGCCAAGGAAGCCATACGGCGCGCGCATGAGCTTGCAATTGAACGCGGACAAAACCATGTCGGCCCGATGCACTTGCTTGCCGCGCTTATTACCCAAGACGAGAGCGCAGTCGTTTCCATTTTAGAGCGACTGGAAGTGGATATGGTCTTGCTGACCGACTCGGTGCTGGAGTCGCTTGACGGCACCGAATCGGGCGGCGTGCTAGCACCTTCATACCAGATTTATTTGACGCCCGAGCTTGCGGGAATATTGGAAGCGTCAACGCGCGCCGCTTCTTCTCTTAAAGATGAGTTCGTCTCCACTGAACATTTATTGCTCGCGATGCTTGACGCGCCAGGCGCTGGCAGGGAACTTCTCGCACGTTTCAAAGTAGACAAAGCGGGAGCGCTCCGCATTTTGGAAGAAACGAAAAGCGGTCGCATTACTGATGTAGCTCAACCAAAAAAGCACCGCTTTCTCGCGCGCTTCGCGCGCAATTTGACTGCGCTCGCGCGTGAAAACAAGCTTGACCCGGTGATTGGCCGCGATGCGGAAATTATGCGCATCATCCAAATTCTCTCGCGCCGCACCAAAAACAATCCTATTTTAATTGGCGAATCGGGTGTCGGGAAAACTGCGATTGCCGAAGGGCTTGCACTTCGCGTCGCGCAAGGCGATGTACCGGAGTCGCTTAAAGACAAGGAACTGGTGGCGCTTGATTTGGGGCTTTTGGTTGCCGGCACCAAGTATCGTGGCGAATTTGAAGAGCGGCTTAAAAACATTATGAAAGAAGTGGAGCGTTCGGCGGGCAAGGTGGTTCTTTTTATAGACGAAATCCATACGATTGTCGGCGCAGGCGCAGCGGAAGGTTCTTTGGATGCCTCCAATATGTTGAAGCCCGCGCTCGCGCGCGGCGAGCTTCGCGCGATTGGCGCAACAACTTTGAAAGAGTACCAGAAACATATTGAAAAAGATCCGGCACTGACGCGGCGGTTCCAGCCAGTGTTTGTGGTAGAGCCGTCGCTTGAAGATGCGTATGCGATCTTGCGCGGACTGAAGGAAAAGTATGAGCTCTACCACGGCGTTCGCATTACTGACGCGGCGATTGTCGCGGCAGTCAACCTTTCTGCCCGTTATATCACCGACCGCTATTTACCCGACAAAGCAGTGGACTTGATTGACGAAGCCGCGTCTTCTTTGAAGATTTCTCTTGAAAATATGCCGCCGGTACTGGAAGAAGCGTCGCGCAAGATTCGCCGTCTTGAAATTGAGAAAGAAGCTCTCAAGAAAGAAACCAACTCGCGCAAAGCAAAAGCGCGCATCAAGGAGATTGAAAAAGAAGTTGCGGATTTGAAAGAGAAGACCTCGGAAATAGAAATCAAATGGAAAAACGAAAAAGAAACCGTTTCGGCGATCAAAGGACTCAAGAAGGATTCGGAGCGCGCGCGACTTGACGCGGAGCAAGCGGAGGCGCGCGCGGATTTGTCGCAAGCAGCAGAAATTCGGTATGGGAAAATTCCAATGCTTGATAAAGAGCTTGAACTCAAACTGAAACGGCTTAAAACGCTACAGCGTTCGCGGAAAGTTTTGAATGAAGAAATTACCGAAGGCGAAATCGCATCGGTTGTGTCGCGCTGGACCGGCATCCCCGTTTCTAGGATGCTTGAAGAAGAAGCGGCAAAACTCACACGAATGGAAGACGATTTGAGAAAACGAATTGTTGGGCAAGACGAAGCAGTCAAAAAGATTTCCGATACCATACGCCGTTCGCGTGCAGGCATTTCAGACCCGAACCGACCAATGGGCTCTTTTTTATTTCTTGGTCCAACCGGAGTTGGTAAAACCGAGTTGACGCGCGCGCTTTCCGAATTTATGTTTAACGATGAGAAGGCGCTCATTCGCGTTGATATGTCGGAGTTTATGGAGAAACATGCGGTCTCAAAACTTATTGGCGCGCCGCCCGGCTATGTAGGACACGAAGAAGGAGGAACGCTTACGGAGACAGTCCGTCATCGGCCGTACGCGGTGGTGTTGTTTGATGAAATAGAAAAAGCGCATCCTGAGGTGTTTAACTTGCTCTTACAGGTTTTGGACAACGGGCGTTTAACCGACGCGAAAGGGCGCGTTGCCAACTTCCGCAACTCTATTATTATCTTGACCTCAAACATTGGTGCGCAATTCATAGACAAAATGCAGAAAATTGGGTTTGCGACCGGCGGAGGCGAGAAAGCGGACTATGAAAATGCGAAAGTGAAAGTACTTTCCTCGCTCAAAGATTTCTTCAAGCCGGAATTTCTGAACCGCTTAGACGATATAATTGTGTTTGACATCTTGCCGCACGAAGCGATTGCGAAAATCGTTGAGATTCAAGTTGAGGAAGTGAAAAAACGCCTTTTGCAAAAAGAAATTACGCTCGAAGTCGCGCCTGAAGCATTTGCGCTCTTGGCGCAAGAAGGGTACAGCCCGCAGTACGGTGCGCGACCGCTCAAGCGTCTTATTCAGACCAAAATTTTAAATCCGCTTGCATCGCTTCTTATATCACGCGGACTTGCCGAAGGAGGCGTGGTTGCCGTTGGCATGAAAGACGGAGAGTTCTCGTTTGAAGTTAAGATCGTCGGCGGCAAAGTAAAAAGCGGAAGGGTCATGAAGAGTGCGGAATTGGAAAAAGTTGCATAAAGCGGTACGCGGAGTTATCCACCCCATGTCTTTTTCATTCCGTCTTTTTGTTTTACAATGAGGAGCGGTCTTTTTGTGTTTATTTATTAGGTAATATATCTTATATGTATTTATTGCGATTGAAAAATATTGGCATTATCGCCGTGCTTGGTGCTGCGTTTGCGGTTGGCTGTGGTGCGACATTGGCGTTTGCACAAGAAGGGGGAATGCCCCCGCCACCTCCTCCGCCATCAGGTGGCGGCGATTTTGGAGGAGGGTATCAGCAACGGCCGCCGGAAGGAAATTATCAGCAAGGTGGACAACAGCAGGGCGGATATCAACCGCGTCCAATGACTCCGCAAGAGGGAATGATGCGTGGTGGATCTGAACAAGGAATGTATAATCAAAAAGGGTCTCCACAAGAAATGATGAAGGGGCAGGAGCAAATGATACGCCAAAAAGAAGAAATGATGCGTGACGGATCGCAACAACGCGGCGGGTCGTGGGGAGGTCCTGAAGATGGGATGATGCGTGGCGGAGGGGATTTTGACGGCGATTCTGGAGGTGAAGAGGGAGATGATTTTGAGGCGCGAGAAGCAGAAATGCAGAAACGGCAGTTGACTGAAATGAAACGGAATTTGCGCGGCATGGAGCAGGGACTCAAGATGATTAAGCAAATAACCGCCAAACTTGCGAAGCAAAATGTTCCGATTCCAAGCGAATATGCAACTCTGGTTTCTGATTTAACGCAAGCGCTCGCGGTCGTGAAAAATGCCACGGAAATGACGGATGATGTGCAAGCGGCGATGGAAGTTATTATGGAGCGCGGCGAAGAATTGCGTGATGCGGGTCCGCGGCTTGGTATGCTTGCGCAATGGCCGATGACAGTGAAGCAGGCGGAAGCGCAAGTAAGACGGCTTGTAGCACAGTTTGCTCGTGTCAAGAAAAACAAGACCAGTGCGACATATCCGGAATTACTTGCAAAAGTTGAGGTGAGCGTTGGGGCTGTGAGCAGCGCGCTTGCGCAAGCAAAAAGCGAGGCATCTGGAGGGGACATAGAAACCGCAATGGAAACACTCCGCGACGGTGTTTTTGAGGGGTCGCAAGATGCATACGATGCAATGCGCGTACTTGAAAACATTGCCAATCTTTCTCGCGTGGTGAAGCAGGCGGAGAAAGAAATTGCGCGGTATGACAAAGAAGCGACACGGTATGAAAAGCAGGGGAAGGATGTTTCCGCGCTCCGTGGCCTTATTGCGCAAATGAAAGAGAAATTGGCTGAGGTAAAAAGCGTAATGTCGTCTGGAAATGTTGACCACGACGACTTGTTTGAAGTAATGAACAGCGCGGAGAATATTCGCAACGACGCGGAAGCGGAGCTGCAACATCTACGCGGCAGGCCGTCAGATGTTGAAAAGCAGTTTCAAAGCAGCGCGGCTAACAAAGCCGATGCGGCAATAGGAAAGTCGCTTCAGACGCTGAAAAAGTAGTTTCAGAACACATGATTAAACACCCGATGTCTAAATTGCAGACATCGGGTGTTTTCTGTTATCATCTGCATATCGCGCCGGTCGTATAGCGGCAATTACAGGAGACTGTAAATCTCCCGACCATTGGTCTACGCTGGTTCGAGTCCAGCCCGGCGCATTTTTATGAAAAACGGAAATGGACGAGAAGGTTTGCGCACATGGATTGAAGTTGA
>JAUYPY010000047.1 GCA_030697445.1 bacterium
ACCCTATCGTCCCACGGAATATTCGCCCCCCCTATAATCATTGACTGCTCGGCCCCTTTACCGGTAATAAGCACAACATCTCCTTCGCGCGTCAAAGACAGAGCTTTTCTGTTACCCTCTCTCCTATCTTCAATCGCAAAAAGATTTTCACCGCGAATTTTTCCAAAACGCTCTGCCGAGACCGCAATGTCTTCCAGAATCTCTATCGGCTCATCATCATACGGGTCAACATTGCTTACCACAACATAATCCGCCATTTTCGCGGCAATCTCGCCCATCTGCGGTCGCTTCGCTTTGTCGCGCCCGCCGCCTTCCGCGCCAAGCAACACAATAACCTTTGCGCCATTTACAGCAATAGCCCTCGCTGTCCCAAGCGCTGCCGCCATACTCACCTTCTCGTGCGCATAATCAACAATCGCTAAAAACTTTTGCCCCTCATCTATAATCTCCATCCGCCCTGGGATTTTATGCAATTCAGATAATCCTTTTGCGATGGCGGTATCGGGAACACCCGCAAGGCGGCTTATGATAATGGCTGGCAACGCGTTGTACACATTAAATTTACCAAGTATGTTTAAGTGGAATATTTTTTCTTTTATAGAAAAATCAACCCCGCGCGCGGTGTCCTGTATATTTTCTGCGCGAACATTCACATCATTCAATATTCCAAACGAAATATTCTGAAGAGCCGGAAACGAAAGGAAAAATTCTGAGTGAGCGTCGTCGGAATTCGCAATAATCGTTTTCACTGCAGCAAACAGTTTTCCTTTCATTTTTTTATATTCCTCAAAACTTCCACCATGCGACTCCAAGTGTTCCGGAGATAAATTGGTAAAAACCGAAATATCGTACTTGATGCCGATGTGCCGAGATTGCTTGATACCTTCGGAAGTTGTTTCTATCACGCAGTATGTACAGCCTGCCCGCACCATTTCCCGCATTATTTTCTGAATCAGAAAACGACCCGGCATAGTCATATGGTATGCGTTAAGTCGTTCCTTATCCCCAATGCGAATATTGGCGGTGGTGATAATACCGGTTTTAATACCTCCAGCAGAAAGACACGCCCATATAAAATTTGCCGTGGATGTTTTCCCTTTGGTGCCAGTTACACCGATAACCTTCATTTCTCTTGACGGAAAGCCGTACCAAAGCGCGCTCACCCACGCTGTAATATAGTGGAAAGATAAAACGAAATTCTCCGGCAGGAACTTTTTGAGCGTACGCTTCATAGATTTTTAATCGTCTTGATAAAGCAATATACTAAATACCAAAAACGATTCGCAACAACATCGTAAAAATCAGCGTGAACGATTTGCATGCCTCCAAATTTCTGCTTAAACGCAGTGAGCCCACCCCACCCTTTATAGGTCTTTCCGACAGCAACTCCGCCGAAATTGTAGTGCGCGCAACCGAGCGTTTTTGCGTGGCAGATTGCCGCCCATTGCGCTGCATACGCCGACATAAGATTGCGTTCCGCGTTCGCAAGCCCACCGAAAACATAATGAGCGGTCTTTCCATATACAATAATTAAATTCACGGCGAGAATGCGGTCTTGGTATTTTGCAACTGAAAGAAAAGCGTTTTGTGAGTTTACGCTTTGGAAAATATTTTTGTAGTATTCTTTTTCATGCAAGTGAAATCCATCGCGCTTCGCGGTCTCACACATCAAATCATAAAAAGAATCAAAATATTTTCCAAAATCTGCGCCGATGATTTCTGAAGTGACACCTTTCCGTTCCGCCAGCCGTATGGAATAGCGGGTCTTTTCATGCATCGCCATCAATAATTCGTTTTCCGTTTTGTCCAAACCCAGAAACCACTCCGCCCGCGGCTGGAAATTCGCCGAACGATAGGTTGCGCGCGGAGATTTGGTAAAAAACTCTTTGAGAAGCAAGGGGTCGTATGGTGCCGGAGTAAAATCAAGCCGCACAAAAACCGCGTTCTCCGATTGTGCGATTTTTAAAATCTGTTCGCGCAAAAACGAAAGTAATTCTTTTGACAGCGGGACTTTTGATACCGGCCCGTACGGCGCATACAGATAATTTTTTCCGAAAAAGAGCGGATAGGTTACCAACTGGAAGTACGCAATCGGCTCATTGTGTTCTGAAATTAAAAACCGCCTTACAGTTCTGCCGAGGGACTTCTGCCACGCACCGTAAAATTCCGCTTGCGTAAACGCCGCGTCGACATACAAATCAAGCGGCTCAAACCGCTCTTCCACCATAAGTTCTTTGATTGAAAAATTCATTCATGACCTCAATGGGATTCGAACCCATGTTCCGAGATTGAGAATCTCGTGTCCTAGGCCAGGCTAGACGATGAGGCCGTTTTCTTATAGTACCCTCTTACGATTTTCTTTTCCACTCTTTTTCCTGCCGTACCAGAAGTTCGCTCGCGCGCGCTGGCTCCGCCAGCGCGCGCTCTACAGTGCGCTCCATACGCATTCCTTGCGAACCTTTGATTAAAACAATATCTCCGGCGCGAAGTTCGGCATGGAGCACCTCTCCTGCCGAACGCGCATCCGAAAAGACGCGTATTTTTTGAGAAACGATACCCGTACCAGCCGCCCGTTCGCCTATCAACCACACAACATCGGCAATACGCACCGCTTCTTCCACCATCTTTTTATGTTCACCATTGCTCAAGTCCCCCAATTCCAACATATCGCCAAGCACGGCAATCTTTTTACCACGAGCGTTAGTCGAGTGGACTTCTTGAATCTGGATTTCCTCCAATGTTTTTAGCGCCTCCGCAACCGCCACCGGAGAGCTGTTGTATGTGTCGTCAATAATGCGCGCGCCGTTTATTCCGGAAAGTATGCGCATTCTGCCCGGCGCAAGCGCGCGCGCGGAAAGCGCCTTCGCTGCGCGCGCGAGGTCAAATCCAAATGTTTTGGCAACCGCGAGCGCAGCGAGTGCGGCATACAAGGGCGGAGTACCAAGCGTCCCATTGATTTCAACCAACGAAGCAAACTCACCGGCGCGCACATCTGCATCTTCGCTAAAACCGAAAGAAACAACTTTTGTACCAGCTTGCGCAAGTGCACGGAACGCAAGCACATCCGTATCGTCTGCATTCACCACAAGCGTACCACCGCTTCGCAAACTAGAAACGAGAGCGCCCTTTTCCGCAATCAATTCCCCTATCGAAGAAAAATTCCCAACATGCACCGGTGCGCGAGAGAGTTTGGTAACAACGACGATATGCGGTTTAAGCCACTTCACGATTGCACGAATATCACCCGGCCTATCAGTGCCGACTTCAAGAACAAGGAAGTTTGGAGAGTTTAAAAACAACAGATTAAAAATGCCTTTCAAAAAAACAAAAGTCCAACCGAAAGGATTATTCCATTGGTTTTTTTCTCCAAGAATTGCGAGAGGAACACCAATGTCGCTGTTGTAGCTTTTCTCGCTTTTACGTACCATCACAAATGGCGCAAGTGCCGCCGCGATCGCATCTTTCGTCGAGGTCTTGCCTACCGTGCCGGTGACGGCAATCACCACCGGCTTAAAACGCGCGAGAAAAGCGCGCGCTTCAAGTGTCAAAAGAAAAACAACTATTTTCTTAAATATATTTTTCATCTATCGGGAGGTATCGCGTAATAATTGAGCAAAAACTTCGCGATGTCAAAAAACGGGTCAGTCAGCGTATGAGATGCAAACGACACCCCCTTCGGTTCCACCGTGTATAAAAATACGATAAATCGCGGTTCGTAGGCGGGAAAATATCCGAAAAATGAATGCAGAAACCGATCTTCGTAGTACCCGCCCGACACCGGCTTAGCCATTTGAGCTGTACCTGTCTTCGCCGCTACGCTCCAGTGTTCCAACTTTTTGGAACCGCCGAGAAGCGCCGTATCAACTACCTTCACGAGCATTTTCGTCACTTGTTCAACGGTCTCTGTCGCCAAAACGCGCTTCGACTCGCCAAACGATGGCGATGAAAAGGTGCCGAGGTCGTATGAAAGGCGCGTCGCTATATGCGGATTTGGAAGTTCGCCCTTGTTCGCAAGCGCAGAAAGTGCGCGCGTCATTGCAATAGGCGTTGTGGCAACACCCTGTCCGAACGATGCAGTTGCGTATTCAATCTGCCGAGGGCTTTTCAGGTTGTCCACTAAGCCGGACGCTTCGTTCGGCAAATCAACACCGGTTTCATCCCCTATGCCAAACGAAAGCAGATATTGCGCAAACTGATCCGTCCCCATCTTTAGCGCGACAAACGCCGCACCGGTATTGAGCGATTGGTTCAACACTTCCTGCATTGAAACCCTTCCGCGCGCTTTTTTATCAAAGTTATAAAATGTCTTTCCGTTCAGCTCCTGAAACCCCTTGTCATCGTATGTTGTTTCCGGAGTAACGGCGCCGATGTCAATCCCCGCAGCCATTGTTAGCGGCTTCATAATAGAACCGAATTCATACACATTTTCAATTAAAGGGTTCACAAATACGCGCCAGTCCTTTTCTTTTTGGAAGTTGTTCAGGTCAAAAGACGGAACTGCCGCCATGGCTATAATCTCACCGGTATTTGGGTTCATTACGATGCCCGCCGTCTCGCGCGATGAAAATCGGTCAGCCGTTGCTCGAAGCGTCTGTTCCACATACGACTGCGCCGATGGTTCAATGCTCGTTACCACATTTCCGGAACGCGCCGACGCTCCTCCGCGCACTGCCTCAAGAAGCTCGGCAAAGAAATTTTTATATGGCGATTGGTGCGTCTTACCGAGTACATCTTCGTAATATCGCTCAAGTCCGTAACGCCCAACAATCCTGTCTTCGTCGTATCCGACAAAACCGATTGCGTGCGCGGCGCGAGCGCCGCCTGGGTAAAACCGCCATCGCTCACGCGCAATTATAACGCCAGGAATTTCAAGCGCTGTAATCGCATCGGCTGCTTCTTGTGTCAGCCGATGCGCGAGCTCTTCGTACGAATCGGTGCTTTTCTCCGCGCGCGCAAAGAATTCTGCTCGCGAGAGCGGTATCAAAGGATTGAGAGATTGGTACGCCGCCTCCGCATCTGTTAGTTTGGTCGCATCAAGTGCAAGTACGAAACCGTTTTTTTGCGATGCAGCCACAACTTGTTCTCCATCTTTTTCAGTGAAGAAAATAGAACCGCGGTTAAACAAAGACGCGGAATTCTCTGCATACAAGCGATCTGCGCGCATCACAAATTCTTCCGCTCGCACTACCTGCAGAAAATAAAGGCGCGCGGCGATGAAAAGCGCCGCGCCTAGTACGCACCACCCTATGAAGCGTATTCTCCGTGTCGCATCAAAGTTCATTTCCAAAACGAAGTATTATTCCAAGCGAACGCTTCGTCGCATACGACAGAAAGATCGGGGTTTGGAATCCGCTCGCAGCGGCCTTCACGGGCGTAACAGTATCGCGCGCTGACACGCGTGATTCCAATTCCGCTATGCTAATCGATAGGACATCTGCGCGAGCGCTTGCGCGAGCGCTTGCCGCCGAGGCGCGCACCGACAAACCGATAAAGGCAGTGTTGGCGGCAAACAGCGCCACTGCCGCGCAAGCAAGCAGTACAAACAGTGCGCGCCGAGACACAGCGTAATATTTAAAATATGGTATTGAAATGGCTCTCATTTTTTTATAAAAATTCTCAATTTTGCGCTCCGAGAGCGCGGATTACCCTGAACTTCCTCGCGAGATGGGACGATTGGTTTCTTGCTGGCAGTCCCTCCTTCACTCTTTTCCTCTTCTTTAAAAAACCGTTTGACAATTCTGTCTTCGCCGCTATGGAACGAGATGACAGCCATTCTTCCTCCACTTTTGAGCGATGCAAGTCCTTTTCGCAGACCTTCCTCAAGCGCCGGCAATTCATCGTTCACGGCCATTCGAATTGCTTGAAAGGTTTTGGTTGCAGGATGAGTTCTTCCTGAGCGCGGTACAACAGCCGAAACTATATCTGCGAGCGTCTTGCTGGTTTCAATCGGCGCTTGAACGCGGGCCTCCACAATAGCTCGTGCAATGCGTTCCGCGTACCGCTCACCACCAAATCCTTCAAGTATTAGCGCAAGGTTTTCTTCTTTCCATTCATTTACCACCTCTCTAGCCGTAACTCTGCCCTCAGAATTCTTTCGAAAAGTCATCAACAACGGCTCGTCTTTACTGAAAGAAAACCCTCGCCCGCTTTCCAAAAGTTCATCGGTGGACACGCCGAGGTCAAAAAGGATTGCGTCAACTTTTGCGACACCTAGATCCGAAAGTGTTTTATCCAATTCTCGGAAATTCTGTTCGCGCAATGTTGCTTGAATCCCTGCGGCTTGCAATCGTTCGTGAGTGCGCGAAAGCGCATCTTCGTCTTCATCAATGCCAATTGCGGTTATAGTGCCGCCAGTCGCCTGCGCGACTGCGAGCGTATGTCCTCCGCTCCCAGCCGTGCAATCCAGAAAGGTCTCTCCGGATTTCACACGGAGCGCTTCCACAACTTCTTGTAAAAGAACTGGCAGGTGCATCACAATGTCCGCTTCGCTACGCCCCTGTCCACCCGAACGAGTGCAGACGGATTGCGCAGAGAAACGAGGAAAAGACAGAGTACGAAACTCCATTTTCCCCCGTTCACTTTGTAATATCGTTTTTCGACGCGCATATAGTTTATCCACTTATCCACACTTAATAAACAGTGTATTACAACACCTTCTCTATGCAAATACCCAAATCTGGGGATATGTGGATAACTTATCTACTACCGTTTTTACGCCACTCTTCTATGTGTGCGCGATGGCCTGTAAGAAGAATTTTCGGTACGCGATATTTTTTCTTTTTATATACAAAAACTTCAGGGCGAGTATAGACATTTGAAGCCGCAATGCGTGTCTCTTCACGCGACTGCGGATCGCCCAATACGCCGTCAACTTGCCGCGCGATAGTATCAATTAGAATTTCTGCCGCAAGTTCCCCGCCGGTCAGCACAAACGGCCCAACCGACAGTTCTTCCACCGCAAATACTTTTTTAACGCGCGCATCTATCCCCTCGTACCGCCCGCAGATAATAATGAGGTCGGTGTATTGTTTTGCATACCGTATTGCTCCTTCATTTGTAAATTGCTTTCCCCTCGGACTCAGCCATATAATCTTGATTTTCTTTCTCATTCCTACATTCCTAGGAATGTAGGAGAATGCTTTTTCGATGGCGCGAATAACCGGCTCGGATTGAATGACCATTCCCGGGCCGCCGCCGTATGGCTTGCGGTCAACCCGCGCGTGCTTGTTCTCCGCGTAATCGCGCGGATTATAAAACTTCACCGTAATCTTTTTGTCCTCAATCGCCCGCTTCAAAATTGACTCGCCAAGATACGAGCGAAACGCGTTGGGGAATAAGGTAATAATATGGAAAGTCATAGGTATGTGATAACACAAAAGACCCCCGCTGTATAGCGGGGGTCTTTTGTTAAAAACTTATATCTTCAAATCATCCATCGCTTCGTCCACGCTTTTCATTGCGGGGCGCATGGGGCGCGTACTGCCTTCCGGTTCGTTAATTTTGAGGTTAACGCGGGCATTGTTCTTCATACCAACCACCCGAAGGAGTATCCGAAGCGCTTTGGCGGTGTTACCGGAACGCCCAATGATTTTGCCCATATCTTCCGGGCCAACCGATAGCGTCAAAAGCACTCCCATCTCGTCGACGGTGCGGACGACTTTCACCGCGTCTGCATTTTCAACGAGCGACTTCACAACATACTCCAAAAACTCAACATCATTTTCTTTCTTTGTCATTGTCGTGCTGTTATTTGCAATCTGATAATCAAACTATGCAGTTCGTCCGACCGTGCGAACCTGCTCGCCCCGCGAAGCCGTACTCGGCGAAGTGGGGCTTGCTCTCCAATATAACAAACTTACGCCGCAGGCGCGACTTCTGCCGGAGTTTCCGTAGAAACAGGAACCTCGACTGGTTTTTCCACAGGCACAGAAGCCGTTTCCTCTTTCCCCTCGACAGGACTCGGGACAGGTTTAATCGGGCGATGTTTCGGGAGCGCATTTTTCTTTTTACCGTCAATGATTTTTTGCGAAATCAAAAAGTTGTGAAGCGTTACGGACGGTTGAGCGCCTTTGGAGAGCCAGTATTTCACACGCTCTGCATCTACGCGCCTTTCGTGCGTCGTATTGTTCCAAGTGCCGAGCGTTTCAATACTTTTACCGCTTTTTGTAGAATTGCGCGAGTCGGTCAACACCACCCGGAATACCGGCATATGCACCCGCCCCACGCGCTGTAATCTGATTTTTAACATAAGCGCCATAATAGCCAAACTGTGCTATAGTGTCAACTCAATGCATAAAAAAAATACGCCGGCGAAAGCGATACAAGGAATTATTAGCGTGAACTCCCGCGGGACGGGGTTTGTGAAAGATGAGAGCGCGAAAGATGACGATATAGAAATAGGGCCAGAATCTCTGAACTGTGCCCTGCACAAAGACGAAGTGGAAATACGGTTGACCGGAAAGCGCTCTTTGCGTGACAGGCGGCTTGCCGAAGTGGTAAAAATTATTAAGCGTTCCCGCGAGCGGTTTGTTGGCGTATTGAAAAAGGATTCGGCATCGCAAAGTTTTTATGTAAAGCCGGATGATTGGCGGTGCTATGTTGATTTTTGGATTGCAGAAGGAAAACGACGCGAGGCGAAAGAGTGCGACAAAGTGCTGATACACCTTTTGCCGTGGACGGACCCGAAAGAACGCCCCGAAGCAGAAGTTGTGGAAATTATCGGCACGGCAGGAGAACACAATACCGAAATGCGTGCCATTGCATTGGCACGCGGCTTTTCTTCTTCGTTTCCTCCGAATGTGGAGCATGAAGCGCGCGCAATGAAAGAAGACGAGAAGCGGATTTTCAGCGAAGAAATCCCAAAGCGCAAGGATTTTCGGAATACCACCACTTTTACCATAGACCCAGTGGATGCAAAGGATTTTGATGATGCCTTGTCGTTCAAAAAACTGCCCTCTCGACAAAGCTCGGGGCAAGCAATTTACGAAGTAGGCGTGCACATAGCGGATGTGTCGTTCTTTGTGCGTGAAAATACGGCGCTCAATACCGAGGCGCGCGAGCGCGGTTTCTCGGTGTATCTCGTAGACCGCACAATTCCGATGCTTCCAGAAGCGCTTTCAAACGACCTCTGCTCCCTAAACCCCGACGAAGATAAGTTTGCGTTTTCCGCCGTGTTTGAAATAAACGACAAAGCGGAAGTGCTCTCACGCTGGTTCGGACGCACCGTCATCCGTTCCGTCAAACGATTTACCTATGAAAATGCACAGAAAGTTATTGACGCAAAAACAGGAGCGCTTTCCGAAGAACTCCTTACGCTGAATCGCCTGGCGAAAATAATGCAAGAGCGAAATCGCGCGGCGGGCGCGATTGACTTTGCGCAAGACGAAGTGAAGTTTGAACTGGACAAAGACGGCTGGCCGATACGCGTGTACAAAAAACCACATCTGCAAACACACAAGCTTATTGAAGAATGGATGCTCCTTGCAAACCGCGAAGTTGCGCAATTTCTCGCCGAAGTTCGTGAAAAGCAAAAGAGCAAAGCGCCTGTTTTGTACCGCATCCACGACCTGCCCGACAGCGACAAAATTACCGAACTCGCGCTTTTCGTGCGCGCGCTCGGGCATCACTTTCCGATGACGGGGAAAAGCGTCACCGGCAAAGATCTCCAACAACTCTTTAAGAAAATAGAGGGCTCGGCTGAAGAAGCGCTTATCAAAACAACGGCACTCCGCTCAATGTCAAAGGCAATTTATTCAACCAAAAACATCGGGCACTTCGGGCTTGCGATGCCTTTCTATACGCATTTCACCTCCCCCATCCGCCGCTACGCGGACTTGCTCATACACCGAATGCTTGCGGGGCATTTGCACGGCGAAAAGATGAATGAAGAAGAATGGTCTGCATACGAACATCTTGCCGCGCACATTACGGAGCGGGAAATCGGCGCGGCGGAGGCCGAGCGCGAGTCGGTAAAAATCAAAAAAGTGGAATATATGTCGGAGCGCGTGGGGCAGGAGTTTTCTGGCGTTATTTCAGGCGTTACCGAGTGGGGTATGTATATAGAAGAGAACGACACCAAGGCGGAAGGGATGGCGGCGCTTCGTAATTTCGGAGATGATTTCTACTCGCTGGACGAAAAGCATTACTGCATTGTCGGCGCGCGTACCAAGAAAAAATATTCCCTCGGCGACAAAGTGCGCTTCAAAATCATCGGCGCGGACACGGAGCGCAAAACGCTGGATTATCAAATTGTGTGATTTGCCTATAATTTCTTTTGCGTGTAATACTTAGAGGAATGGCACATACATTGTTGATTGTGGAATCGCCCGCGAAGGCGAAGACCATCGGGAAATATCTCGGAAGCGATTTTGTCGTCAAGGCCTCTATCGGCCATGTGCGAGACCTTCCGAAGTCCAGCAAAAACGCCGTGGACATACCAGCGGGTTTTGTACCGCATTACGAAATCGTCAAGAAAAAAGAAACAGTGGTGCAAGAAATAACCGAGGCGGCGCGGAAAGCCAAAGAAGTGATTCTTGCGACCGACCCCGACCGCGAGGGCGAGGCAATCGCGTGGCACCTCGCGGAAATTCTCAAGGAAAAACTGGGAAAAGCGCATCCGCCAATCTCGCGCGCGGTGTATCACGAAATTACGAAAGGAGCGATTGAAGACGCGCTCGCGCATCCGCGCGCGGTAGATCAAAACCTCCGCAAGGCGCAAGAAGCGCGGCGCGTGCTTGACCGGCTCGTGGGCTACGATCTTTCTGGGCTCATTTGGAAAAAGATTCGATACGGCCTTTCTGCGGGCCGCGTGCAGTCCCCAGCGCTCCGCATCCTTGCGGAGCGCGAACGCGAGATTCTGGCGTTCAAACCGGAGACCTTTTGGGTAATCACCGCCGACACAGAGACACCGTCTCGTGCAAAGCTTCTACTTACCTGCTCCGAAGAACCGCGCGACAAGAAACTGGTTGAGAAAATTCTGACAGAAGGAAAGAAAGGTGTGTGGAGCATTACGGATGTAACCGAAACCAAAGCCAAACGCGCGCCCAAGCCCCCCTTTATTACCTCAACGCTCCAGCAAACCGCATCAACGCGGCTCGGCTTTTCTCCCAAGCGCACGATGATGCTCGCGCAAAAGCTTTACGAAGCAGGGCATATCACCTATATGCGCACCGACTCTACCAACCTTGCCGAATCGGCGCGCGCGCAGATTGCGGGTGTGATTGCAAAAGAGTTCGGAAAAGAACTCGTCGAGCTCCGCACCTACAGCGGTAAAGTGAAAAACGCGCAGGAAGCGCACGAGGCGATTCGCCCGACACACTTCGCGCGACAGAACGCGGGCGCAACGCCAGAACAAAAGAAGATCTACGAACTTATCTGGAAGCGCACAGTCGCCTCGCAAATGCCGGATGCGGAAATGCTCCGCACAAAAATCACGGCAAATATCGCTAGCGGAAATATTCCCGACTTTGCGGCAAACGGAGTACGGCTCCTCTCGCACGGCTGGCTAAAAGCGGACCCACAAGCGCGCGGAGAAGATGTGGAATTGCCCAAAGCGTTACAGGGAGATGCGCTCGCTCTGCTCGCGCTTAATACGCAAGAAAAGCAGACCGAGCCGCCAGGGCGGTACAGCGAAGCGGGGCTTGTGAAAGAGCTTGAGAAGCGCGGCATCGGGCGGCCCTCTACTTATGCTTCTATTATGGAGACCTTGGTTGAACGCGAATATGTAACGCGTGAAAATCGCTCGCTCAAACCAACCGACACCGGAATGGTAGTCAGCGGTTTTCTCGAACAACACTTCCCTTCCTACATTAGCGACACCTTTACCGCAGAAATGGAAGACAAACTGGACGATATTGCGGGAGGTACGCGCGAATACGAAAAAACGCTTCGCGAGTTTTATACTCCATTCCACAAAGAAGTGAAATCAAAAGAAAAGCTTGATAAAGCGACAACACTCGGCGACGCGCCGAAAGAGTTTAAATGTCCGCTCTGCGGTGGACCGATGGTGTGGAAGCTCGGGCGCGGCGGCAAGTTTATGTCTTGTGAACGGTTTCCCGATTGCACCGGCGCATTGACCGCTGAAGGGCAAGAAATAAAACCGGACGAACCTATCGGGAAAGACCCTAACACCGGCGAGGATATTTTCTTGCTGAACGGTAGATTCGGCTTTTATGTGCAGGTAGGCCCCACTTCGCCAAAGGCGTCGCGGGGTAAATCAGCCAAAAATGATACGGTAAAGCAACGACGCGCAAGCATTCCACGAACATTTGATGTTTCCAAGCTCACCGTGGCGGACGCGCTTAAGTTCCTTTCGCTTCCGCGCGTGCTCGGCGTTCATCCGACAACCAGCAAAGAAATAAGTGCGAACATCGGCCGTTTCGGCCCTTACATTGTGCACGACGGCGATTTCCGTTCGCTCAAATCGCCAGACAACCCCTACGACATTACCCTCCCCCGCGCACTTGAAATCTTAAAAGAGGAAAAAAAGCAACGCGGGTTTAAAAAGAAAACATAAAAAAGCCCCGATTCGCCAATGGCGAATCGGGGCTGTGATTACATTTACTTCTTCCTTCCAAGAAAGATGTCCCACCCGGGAAAGTCCTTGTAAAACTTCCACGGATTCCACGGTAACCGAGCGTCTTCTTTGTACCGGGATGCGTACTTTGAAGAAGTGATTCCGAGCGCTTGGACTGACCGTGCCGCCTCCTGCCATGTCGGGTATGCGTCAATGTGCCGGGGCGCTTTATTCCCTGTTTTCAAAAAAGACCCCCACCCGGGAAAATCCGCATAATGTTGCGGAGGTGCCCCCGGCAGACACAGGTCTTCCTTGCGTCTCTCCGTGTACTCCTTATGGCTTGTTATACTCAACTTTATCGCTGCTTTTCCCGCCTCTTGCCAAGTGGCGTAGGGATTCTTAACCGTTCCGCTGCCCGTACCGAGAAACACGCCCCAATCTTCCCATTTATCCTCGTATTCCTCCTCTGGGTTCCTCGGTAATCGTGGGTCTTCTTTATATCGTTCGCCACGATACTCAATTGAGGTAGCAATGTTTAATTTCTTCGCGGCCTTGCTTGCCTGCAAGAGCGTTTTGTATGTCGCTTTCCTACTCTTCCCAAGAAACTTCCCCCACCCTTTCCATGAAGTCGAATAGAGCGTTTCTGGCGACGATGGAAGTCGTGGGTCTTCTCTGTATCGGTTGCGGTACCCCTTCTGCCCATATTTCGCTTCAATCCCAAGTGTGAGCACTGCCTCCTGCGCTTCCTGAAGCGTCGGATAGAAGTTGCGTGTACGGATGATATCCAGAATCCGCATTACCTTCTCCTTAAACTCAACGGTGTTTACATTGAGTGTGAACGGCTCGCGGGCGCGGTGAAGCGTACGCGTGCTGTAGTTTCGGGGTGTCTTTCCCGCCTCCTCGGCGGGTCGCCGAAGAGGCGACTTCTTCACCGCCTCCCAGAGATCCAGAATCATCCGAATCCGTTCGCAGTTTCCCACGAAGTCAAGCGCGAGTACTTTATCTTTTCCCTCGCTCTTGCGCAGCCCTCTTCCTAACTGTTGGAAGAAGACCGTCGGCGATGCCGTTGAACGCAGAAACGCGAGAATGTTCGCCTCCGGAATATCCATCCCCTCGTTGAAGACATCCACCGTAATGAGGGTTGATACGATTCCCTGCCGGAAAAGCTCAAGGCGAACGACGCGCTCCCGCAGGTGGATTTTTGAATGAAACGGCAAGCTATCAGGCAGGTAGCGCGCCAGATGGTCGCAATGGATTACTGACTCACAGAAAATAATAATCCGCGGAGCCGCAAACTCTTCTGCATGTTTTAGGATAATCTTTGCAATTTCCTCGTCACGACGCGGCACAAAAATGAGCTTGTTCAATTTCGTGATGCTCATTTTTCCCTGCGGCGTTTCAAGCATTGTCTGCATCTGAATCTCATCAGTGAGAAGCCGATAATCAACCGGCGTCAAAAGTTCCTGCGCGAGCGCTTCGTCAATTGGAAGAAAAAATACTTCCTTCCCAAAGACGCGGCGTATATCTTCTCCGTCGGTGCGATCCGGCGTTGCCGTCACGCCCAAGAGAAATTTCGGTTTCCAATACTCAACGACATCAAGGTAGGTGTCGGCGTAGGTATGGTGGCTCTCGTCAACCACGATATACGGAAACTCGTCAGGGCGGAAAAGCCCTTTGTGCTTCCGCATGGTCTGGAGCGATGCGAAGAGAAACTGAGCTGCATGCCCATTTTTTTCAACACCCGTGAAAAATCCATAGGTGTGCTGGCTCCCGTTAATGGCGGTAAAGGTGCTATGCGCCTGCTCCAAAATATTATTTTGGTGACAGAGGTAAAGCACCCGCGCGTCCGGAGAGGACTCGCGAAACCGCTTGGCATCAAAGGCAGCCACGACGGTTTTCCCGAGTCCGCTCGCCATAACAACGAGCGCCCGACCTTTTCCGTTTTTGCGAACGCGGTCAGTGGCTTTCAAACAATCATTCTGGTAGTAATGTAAGGTAACCATAGGTCCTTTCTGAATCACGCAGAATGTTCTGCATGAGTTTTCAATGTCCAAAGTATCTGGAGTATGTCTAACACAAGGTACTCAAAGAGTCAATAAAAAACCCTCATCGCCGAAGCGATGAGGGTGGTGAAGTATCTTTCTCGTATGGCGTTAAGAGAGACGGTCACTTACTGACCCCGACTTTCTCAAAAGCAGATTTTTCAATCTGCCGAATGCATTCCCGACAAACTCTATAAATCTCACCAACTTGTTTAGGAGTGGACACCGCTCCATTTTCTAAACCCCAGAGTTGCTTTACAACACAGAACTCGCGGGAATCTTTCCCCAGAACGCTTTCCAATCTGCCCGATTGAAAGGCGCGCCACACTTGCTCAAACACGGCGTATTGCAATGGCCGCAATCCTTTCGGCAATGTTTCAATACCGAGATTCTGCGTAAGACGCTCTATTTCTTCATCCTTTTCCGCTTTCTTTTGATTCCGCAATCGGATGCGAGCGACTTTATTTTTCAGCTGAGTGGCTTCTCGTTTTACTCCCTTCGCTGAATCAGGTCTCGGATTAAGATAATGGAGAACTCCATGAACAATGTCATGAGTATGTGAAGGATGCTCCAGCTGACCAAACTCGCGGAGTAGGTTCGTAAGCGTGACACGCGGCTCATTGTTCAAGCAGAAATACCGTGAAGCGATAAGCGCAGGTTTCAAACCATAAGTCAAAAGCTCGTCAAAAAGTTCGTATTGAGGGCCCGGGAGATTTTTCAGATACTTTTGCTGCGCCTCATACTCTTTTGGCAGACGCTTCTCAAAGTGCCAAACAAATTCCGGTCTTTGGTGCCCCGTAACGAGTTGCACACCGCGTTCGTTCAAGAGCGCGCGATGGCTGTCGGTGAGTTTCCAAAGCGCTTTCGGAATGACACGAAGTACTTTAAGATGAGGGGCTCGTTTCAGTATCTCTTTCAATATCCAGAAAAAAAGATGTCCGTGGATATGGACAGAGGTTACGGTATCGTCAATCGTCGCGGGAAGTTTTTTATTCTGAACAACTTTTTGAGTACACACAACCGTAAAGTTTGCACGGTCTAACTCTTTTGGCATTGGTGCCTCCTTTTTTTAAGTTACAAGGTCTAGAGACAATATACCGCATAAAAACATCTTGTCAATCAACAACCCGCGTCAACAAAACCCCCACACTTGATTCCATAAAGTGTGGGGGGTGAAGAAACAGGATAATTTTATGTTGAAACCGAAACCGGAATGCTACGCACGCAGGTCGGACAGCGTTTGCCGTCCATACGCTCTTTAATCGTTGCCTCCCAATATCGGCCGCACACGCCGCAAACCCACCAGAACTTGTCCGGCGTGCCTGCAAAGACGGCCTCCACGGGCTTCCGGTTCCGCGATGAATATTCTTCCGCAAGATACGGATGCGCGGCGACCAAGTTATTTTCCTTTGTCGCTTGTTTAGGCGTACAGACCGGGCAGCCGCATCGGTCGCTTGAACGCCCCCACCCGAGCGCCATCCACTCATACCCGCACTCATTACATATCCACCACACCTTTTTGGTGCTCCGCCAGTTAAACCGGTTCGGCGCAAGAATGTTGCGGTAGGAATACTCTTCGGCAAGATGCGGTGCTTTGATTCCCAAGTTATTTTTGTAGAAGGCAATGAGCGCCGAACAGGAAGGGCAATTGTACCCCTGCTCCGTGCGATTCTTGGGCCGCGTGCGCCACTTATACCCGCACTCCGAACATTTCCACCATACTAACTGACACGAGATTGCCCGTACTTTCGTAACCGGCAGTGAATTCTCCGAATCGTACTCGCGCGCAAGAAAGGCGTGCGTGACGGTAAGGTTGTTGGTTGCCGTTGCATTGCGGTCTCTGCATTGCGGACACCCGTCTCCCAAGAGACGCTGTTTCGGACTCATCTCGTATTCGTAACCGCACTCTCCACATTTCCACCACACCACCTCTCGCGATTTCACCGCAAGAAATGACGCTGTTACGGGATTACGCGCTCCATACTCTTGCGCAATCTCGGGAACATCCGCAATTCTTTGACGGCGGATGCGCTTGATGACATCAAGCACCTGTACGACCCGTTCGTCAAAACGGATTGATGTTTCAGAGGCCTTTGCATCTGACGGTGTTTCCACTCCAGCGCGTTTGTGATACTCGCGCCGGCGGTGCTCTATCGCATCGGAAAGGTCTTTGAGCATAGTAATGCGCTCGCAGTTCCCGACAAAATCAAGCACGATAACTTTCTCTTTTCCCTCCGCGCGCCGCAATCCCCTTCCCAACTGTTGGAAGAAAACGACGGGCGATGCCGTTGAGCGCAGAAACACAATCAGATTCGCCTGCGGAATGTCCACTCCTTCGTTGAAGCAATCAACCGTAATGACCGTGGGTATAAGCCCCAGCCGAAAGAGCTCCATACGAACTAATCGTTCTTTGATGGGCGCGCGGGAATGTATGGCGACGCTTCCCGGAATACTCTTCGTTAGTTGGTCGGCACGCAGAATCGTGCTCGCAAAGATAATCATTCGCGGCAGAGTGAGCTCTACAGCATGCTTTGCGATGAGCGCGGCAACCTCTTCGTCGCGCTTTGGTACAAAGAGCGTTTGGAGCTCTGCAGTAGAATTCCATACGCGTGATGCGCCGAGTTCTTCAAGCGAAATTTCATCGCCCATAAGCCGATAATCAACCGGCGTGACAAGCGAGCGAACTAGCGCTTCCTCCAACGGAAGATAAAACACTTCATCTCCGTACAGAGAACGGATATTTTGTCCGTCCCGCCGGTCGGGAGTTGCGGTAAGCCCCACGAGGAACTTCGGCGTGAAATACTTCACCACCTCAAGGTAGCTTGAAGCTGGCGTGTGATGGCTCTCGTCAAAGATGATGTAGGAAAACTCATCCGGACGAAAGCTTTTATGATGTTTCCGCATCGTTTGTAGAGACGCGAAAACAATATCGGCGCGATGCGCGCTCTTTTCAAGACCGGTAAAAAAGCCGTACTGATAGCCGGAACCGAGCACTTCCCTGAAGGTGTCTTGTGCCTGCGTCAGAATATCGTTCTGATGGGACAAGTAGAGTACCCGCCCCTTGTTTTCAGAAAGCCATGTCTTGAGGTCAAAGGCGGCGGTAACGGTTTTTCCCAAACCGCTCGCCATAACGGCAAGCGCCGCGCGTTTCCCGCGGCGCGCGCACGAACGATGGCGGCGCAACATTCACGCTGGTAATCAAAAAGCTCAAACATAAAATTTCCTTTCTTTCAAACAACATCTGATAGAAGTTGTATCATTTCACCTCACCCTTGTCAAACGAAAACGCTATGTTACACTTCTCCTCGGATTGAACTTTTACAACACATCCAAAAAGGATTTGCATGAACGAATACCAAGACAGCCCTCCTTCTCCTTTTCTGCGAGAGGAATTGCTAAAGCA